>NZ_JAWJTF010000054.1:0-63431 GCF_048836525.1 Nostoc sp. CALU 546 | reverse complement strand
CTCTGCTCCCCCTGCTCCCCCTGCCTTTCAAGGGTAGGTATTTAAAAATCAGGCAGTAGAGAGGGTGATTTGAGAGACATGGAGTTGTGGAGTCAAGGAAGGCCAAGGTTCAGGGAAAAAGCTACCTTGAGGTAGGGGAAGACGATTAAGAACGGCAGCCTTAATCACTAAAAATCCACGACGGAAACATGAGAGACAACGATGGAAGACACTATTTTTCAAATTGCGTCGTGCAACGTGGGTTTGTGGTAATTCGTCTAAACTACTAATAGGCAAATTGGCATCAATAGCACCTCCAACACTAACCTGCCATAAAGTAGCGATTGCGATCGCTAACCAATGTCTCTCGGCTCGTTTGGTATCTGTCATTTTAGTTTGATGCCAAGCAAAACCACCTCTTTTACCGTCTTTAAATAGACATTCAATCCAAGAGCGCATCGAATACCAACAAGCATCCGCAACTTCGGGTTGTAAATCGGTGAGAATTAACCAAGGTTCGGCATAGCCCTCGTCATGACGGGCTAACAATGTACATTCAATCGGGTTACTTTTGAAACAAGTTACCAATGACTCAAATGACTGACCAACTTCTCGAACAAGAGTATTTAGAGGTAGCCAAGAAACAGTACCTTTAATTTGAAACTGCCCCTGAAGGTTAATCCGCATAAAAGGATGCCAACCACAGTTCAAGATTTGTTGATACAACCACTCAGCATAAAGCCCTCTATCTGTGGTGACAATTACAAACCAATCTGGTGGTACAGTTTTGTCTATATGGCGAAATAATTCTTCCCAGTGAGGTTTCCAACTTCCAGGAATGGTAGCTTCAACTATTTTCCAGGCAATTGGAATTCCACAGCCACGGTAAACAATGCTAATTGCTAATACAGTAAAGCGATCGCTTAAAGTTGAAGCATCTGCTGCCAATGCTAGACGTTTTTCACCTTTAGGCCAAAGACTTAGAATCCAAGATAGTAGTGGACTAAAACAAGATGTCACATCCAATGAAGTTCGACCAGTTTTTGTTTTATCTTCTGCGTCTCGATACCATTCCCGCAGTTGCTGACGTATAGTATTCTCCTTTTTACCCAGTAGTTCTGCTAAAAATACTGAAACCGTTGTCAGTCCACTTGATTGGGTCATTACTATCCCAAAAGTCCACATTGCCAGTACAACAGCTTGAGGTTTTGTGAGATTTGGCATTTTTTCAATTACTTTTCTAGTCCATTCTCTTAATTCCTCGCTTTTTCCTACTTGCATTCACCCTCCTGCACCCGTAGTAATTCTGCTGATAAAAGCTAGATAGTATTTTACCTGCAAAAATACGCCTTTATTAAATACCTACCCTTGAAAGGCTCCCCCTGCTCCCTCATCCCTCTCCTCCCCCCTCCCCCTCCAGGCGTCGCAGTTGAATTTGATGCAGGCGTGGGCCAACAATTGATACCACAGTGAATTCGATATTTTCATAACAGAAGGTTTCGCCTTTAACAGGAATTTTCTGTAACTGATACAGTAAAAAGCCTCCTAGTGTCTGGTATTCTCTTGTCACGGGTAAATTGAGATGCAAAACTTCGTTGAGGTCTTCGAGGTTGATTTGCGCCTGCACCAGAAATTTCTGCTCATCTAACATCTGAATCAGTAAGTCGTCGCTGCTTTCAGGTTCGCCGGCGTCGCCAATGATTTCGGCAATGACATCTTTGATTGTCACTAGTCCCACAGTACCGCCAAATTCATTCACTACCATGACCATAGCGGGTTTCTCTTGCTGCATCATGGGCAAAAGTTCACTCAAGGGCGTATGTTCTGGAACAAACCGGGCGGGACGCATCCAAGGTTGGATTTGTGTCTCTAAACTTAGGTTTCCTACAGCCAAAGGTTGTGCCAAATCTTTAAAATAAACAATGCCGCGAACATCGTCCAAAGATTCACCAATCACGGGATAGCGAGAGTAACCAGTAGAAGCCATTTCTTTGAGTAATGTCTGGAAGGTAGCATCTTTTGGCAGTGTGATAATACTGGTGCGAGGGATCATCACATCTTGGGCCATGACATCCCCAAACTCAAAGACATTATTGAGCAGTTCTCGCTCCGCACGCTGTAAACCAGTAGATCCCCATTCTGTAGAAATAATCAGTTGCAATTCTTCAGGGGTTACAGGTGGTCGCCAGCCTTGACCTGTGTATTGGATGCCAAAAATTCGTAATAAAAAACGAGTTGATTGGTTGAGAATCCAAATGAAGGGGCCAAAAAAACGCACGATCGCTTTTACCGAAGGCCCCAAAAACCTCGCTAGCTGTTCTGAGTAAAGCATAGCTAAGGATTTGGGACATAGTTCTCCGATCACTATTTGCAAATAAGCAATCAAGAAAAAGGCAATGGGAATTGATAAGGAATGCGCCAGGAAGGTAGTCATCCCACTAGGTAAAGGCCAGGATTTAAACCATGCATTCACCAGGACGACAATCGTACTTTCGCCAATCCATCCCAGTGCCAAACTAGATAGGGTAATGCCTAACTGGGTGGTAGATAGCAGTCGGTCAATACTGCGTTGTAGCATTTCGACTGCGATCGCTGGAATATCCCCAGCCTTAACTAGCTGGTGAATACGCGATCGCCGCACGCTCACCATCGAAAATTCCGCTGTCACAAAAAAGGCATTTATGGCAATCAGTAGTAGCACTGACAATAACCGTAGCGCCACATCTGTCCAAATTAAATTAGGAAAACCAATCACCACCAAAGCTCGTGTAAAACTCACGCCCTCCATTTAGGGGAATGGGGAGTTAGGAAGGGAATAGGGTACAGGTTACAGGGTACAGATTATTCCCTATCACCTGTCACCTATCACCTCTCCCCTAATCCCAATGCCCAATCTACCTTTCTACAGGAATATCCAATGCCTCTAGCTTCAATTGTTGAGCGGGATAGTCAGTAAGAGCAAGTGATATTTTTTTGACATCATCAAGTAAAGCTGTGGGAATGCTCACTGTACCTGAAAATGCTGGCCCATTTACAGGCAATTCTGTTGGTAAACCCTCTGTACTGGCACTCAGGGTTCGTCCTTTATCATCGCTAACATCTAGAAAACTATAAAGGAAGCGCACAGAATCCTTACCTTTGTTCTGCATTTTTACTTTCAGAAGCAAATCACCACCAGAGTAGCGGAAAGATTCTACAGTCATGGTTACACCCTCACTTTGGGCAGTAATCGGAAAACCTGGCTGGGGTTTTTCTTCAACCACTGCTGGGGGTTTTTCCTCTGGCTTCTGCTTGCTGCTATTGGTTTCTTCATCGTCTTCCTCTAGCTTTTCTGATTTAGCAGCCTTGGTCTTACCCTCAACTCGCGCCTTAACAATTTTCAGAATCTCTTCCTCTTTTAATAGCACTAGCCCTCCCTGTTGAGAGCTATTTGCCTTATTGCTGGCAAATTTGGTTGTGGGTCGCCCATCTGGTGTGGTAACGCCTTTAAGTGCCGAACTCCCTAGTTCAAACCCCAGAAGTGCGCTCACAGAACCTGCTCCCATCATCAGGATTAACAAAATCAAAGTAAGAAGTACAGTAGAATTTATTTTCATCGCTGACAAGCTATCACAATAGAATGCTGGTCTATTTAAGAATAGTGAAGCTTTTGACCTCAATCCTTAAAGGAACTTAATCAATATTAGTTTGCACTATATCTATGATCAAATTATGTAGTATAAAAATCTAGTAAACTATTGTCCAGTGTTCACACGTGGTAAATTTGTGGTATATTCATTGAATTGGCTAAACTCGGTATATGAGGTATTCTCCTCGTTGTAAAAATTAGCCAATTAAGGTTGACCTAAGAGTGAAAGCAATTTACTCATAGCAACTCAACACTACAAGCGCCTTTGGCCGATTGGGGAGGCAACGAACTCATAATTCGTCTTCAGGCTGGTTCGATTCCAGCAGGGCGCACTGACATCATCAAAAACTAGTAATAGACGGAATTAGGGGAGAGGTGACAGGTGATAGGGAATAATCTGTACCCTGTAAGCTGTACCCTATTCCCTTCTTCACTCCCCAATCTTACCGAGATGGTAAGGTTTCAAACCTGAATTCAGTTCCTACTCTGAGTTTGTTGCTATTCAAACGAGGAGACATCATCAGTGATGTGTCATAAGGATTTGGTAAATCAGGGGTGCGAATATAAGGATCGTTGCCAACTTGCTGAGTCAGGACATCATGATATAAAGTGTTAACCAACTCAGCATCGCGGGCAATTTCATTTTCTGGGAAAGAACCACCGAAACCAGAACCAGATCCTAGAAATGAGTCTAGCTGGCGTTTGAGGCTGCTATTTTCGTAGAAATTGCGATCGTGACGAAAATAAGCTCGTTCAAATACATCACTCGTAGTTTCAGCTTTCGGTGTTTCCGTTTGGGCAGATGCAACAGAGGGAAAAGCAATACCAGCAGCAAGCAGCACTAATAAACCACCAAGGGTTTTGAATTTTATACGCACGTTTCCGACTCCTCAATTTTTGTTTTGGGCGAATCTTAATTTATGCTTAAGTTCAGAACTCTGATGAGTTCAACCTTTGGTGTAGCACAACTTTTAATGTTTTGTAATGACGTATCCTACTGAAACTCTTACCCACTCAGATATTTGGGCAACCACTCCTGATTTGACCACCTTGCGCCACAAGCTACTAGATTTATTTTGTCAACTTGCTTATCAAGAGGGTGATTTTCTCCTTTCTTCTGGGTTACGTAGTTCTTATTATGTCAATAAGACACAGGTAACACTGCATCCTCAAGGGGCTTTGGCAGTTGGGCGTTTAGTGTTTCCTTTGTTACCTTTAGATACACAGGCTGTAGGTGGTTTAACAATGGGGGCTGACCCAATTGTGACAGCAGTGAGTATAGTTTCTGTTTATGAAAACCGACCGATACCAGCGCTGATTATTCGCAAGGAAGCCAAGGGTTATGGGACGAAAGCTTATATAGAAGGTCCCAGTTTACCAGAGGGTGCAAAAGTAGTAGTTTTGGAAGATGTAGTTACAACTGGACAATCGGCTTTGAAAGCAGTTGAGCGTCTTAAAGATGCAGGTTATACCGTCAATCAAGTAATTTCACTAGTAGATCGACAACAAGGAGGAGGGGAATTGTACGAGTCAGCGGGGTTGAAGTTTGAAACTTTGTTTTCAATTCAAGAAGTTCAAGAACGCTACCGACAACTTGCGAATTCATAAGTGTCACTTGCCAAGTTGTTTGACAATTTGACAAATTTATGTAATTTAAATTATTACTCTTATTAAAGCCTTAATAAGGGTTTTATTATTTTAGGCTCAAAATAGCCTTTACTGCACTGGCGATCGCAAATATGTAAGTTACCTGATAAACGGTTGTTTAAGTCTCCATTTATCAGTAAGTACTGAAATTTTTATATGTATTTTAAGCCAGCAGCGGGATTTGAACTCGCGACCTTCCGATTACAAGTCGGATGCACTACCACTGTGCTATGCTGGCAGGTTTAGCGATTGCTCTTAAAAAGCAACCACAATTTATTATTGTACCATAATCAATTTATTTGTCTAGGTGCGATCGCTAAAATTATTTCCCTCTGACTAGATTGGGCTATGAAATCCGAAAGTTTGGCAAAAGCTAACTCAAATCCTGGGCTGAACCCAAAAATATCTAGTCGGCTCTAAAACTGTATTTTCTTGGCACGGCTGAATAAAGGAACGGAAATATATAATTATTTTTTACAGATTACAAGCATGGCAGCATTGCTCGGACGAGATTTATTAAGTCTGGCGGACATCAGTCCTACGGAACTTCAAGAACTCCTGGAATTGGCAACTCAACTTAAATCGCAACAGTTGAAGTTGCAGTGTAATAAGGTTTTGGGGTTGTTGTTCTCCAAAGCTTCAACTCGCACACGGGTAAGTTTTACTGTGGCGATGTACCAACTGGGTGGACAGGTAATTGATCTCAACCCTAATGTCACTCAAGTTAGTCGTGGCGAACCTTTGCAGGATACGGCGCGGGTGTTAGATCGATATTTGGATATTTTGGCAATTCGCACTTTTGCCCAGCAAGATTTGGAAACTTTTGCTCATTATGCCAAGATTCCCGTGATTAACGCACTTACCGATGCAGAACATCCTTGTCAGGTATTAGCTGATTTATTGACGATTCAAGAAGGCTTTGGCAATCTGGCTGGGTTAACTTTAACCTACGTGGGTGATGGGAATAATGTGGCCAATTCTCTGATGTTGGGCTGTGCTTTGGTGGGGATGAATGTCAGAATTGCTACTCCTAGCGGATATGAGCCAGATTCTAGGATTGTAGAGCAAGCAAGAGCGATCGCTAACAACAAAACTGAAGTCCTCCTCACTCACGATCCAGAATTAGCTGCAAAGGGTTCTGCTGTACTTTACACTGATGTTTGGGCAAGTATGGGACAAGAAGCAGAAGCCGATAACCGGATGCCAATTTTCCAGCCTTACCAAATTTCGGAGCAGTTATTGAGCCTTGCTGACCCAGAGGCAATTGTTTTACACTGCTTACCAGCTCATCGCGGTGAAGAAATTACCGAGGTAGTTATTGAAGGTTCCCAATCACGAGTTTGGGAACAGGCAGAAAATCGCCTCCATGCCCAAAAGGCTTTGCTTGCGAGTATTTTAGGAGCAGAGTAGGGAATAGGGCACAGGGTATAGGGTATAGTTTTCTTGCTTGTAACCTGTACCCTCTAACCTGTAACCTGTAATATTTTTATTTGTCAAAAGGTAAAAGAAAAGAAAATAATTTTGCTTTTGCCTTTCATATTTTTACTTTTCTCTTGTTATGGGGAGTTTTTTGTAGTACTAATGTTCTAGAGACATTTATAATTACTTCCCACAAAATTTATGGAACGTCTAACGGAAGCTCAACAAGAACTTTACGAATGGTTAGCAGAATACATCCGATCGCACCAGCATTCGCCTTCAATTAGGCAAATGATGCAAGCGATGAACTTGAAGTCACCAGCACCAATTCAAAGCCGCTTGGAACATTTACGCACTAAAGGATATATAGAATGGACTGAAGGACAAGCGCGAACAATTCGGATTTTGCGTCCTGTGAAACAAGGTGTACCAATTTTGGGCACGATCGCTGCTGGTGGTTTAATAGAACCGTTTACTGATGCTGTAGATCATTTAGACTTTTCTAATTTCGATTTACCTCCCCAAACCTACGCTTTGCGCGTAGCTGGCGATAGCATGATTGAAGATTTAATTGCTGATGGCGATGTAGTATTCCTGCGTCCAGTAGCAGAACCAAATCATTTAAAAAATGGCACAATCGTCGCCGCTAGAGTCGATGGATTTGGTACAACATTAAAACGTTTTTATCGCCAAGGCGATCGCGTCACCCTCAAACCGGCAAATCCTAAGTACAATCCCATTGAAGTCAGTGCTATGCAAGTACAGGTGCAAGGTTCACTCATTGGTGTTTGGCGTGGTTACAACTGAATTGGGGAATGGGGCATGGGGCATGGGGCATAGGGGAGAAGAACTCTGAACTCCTCACTCAGAACTCCAATGCCCACCCAATGCCCAATGCCCACCCAATGCCCAATGCCCAATGCCCATTTGCTTAAAATATGTACCTGACGCAAAATCCAGTGCAACAACTGCCCACTTTCCGGTTGAAATTACCATTTATAAGGGAAAGTAAGGGCAGTTATCACACGCAACCATTACCAGGATGCCCAAGAATGCCTCCGTCTCTGCAATTGCGGCAATATCAGCGCCAAGCGATCGCTAGCTGGTTTACCAACAATGGCAGAGGAACGCTGAAAATGGCTACTGGTAGTGGTAAAACGATTACTGCACTTGCGATCGCTTGTGAATTATATCAGCAGATTAATTTACAAGTTCTGGTGGTGGTGTGTCCCTACCGCCATCTTGTCACCCAATGGGCGCGAGAATGTGAAAAATTTAATTTGCAACCCATTTTAGCCTTTGAGAATTTACGCACTTGGCAAAGTCAGCTTTCTACCCAAATTTATAATCTGCGTTCTGGTTCTCAACGGTTTGTCACTGTAATTACTACGAACTCCACATTAATTGGAGATGGGTTTCAGTCTCAACTCAAATATTTTCCTGCCAAAACTTTAATTATTGGGGACGAGGCGCATAATTTAGGCGCACCCAAGTTAGAAGAAAGTTTACCGCGCAGTGTGGGGTTGAGACTGGCTTTATCTGCCACGCCGGAGAGGTATTTTGATGATTTTGGTACACAATCTTTATTTGATTATTTTGGCCCAGTTCTCCAACCAGAGTTTACATTGAGGGATGCGATCGCTCAAGGTGCTTTGGTACATTATCTGTATTATCCGGTGTTGGTAGAGTTAACTGAGGCAGAAAGTATTGCCTATTTAAAGTTAACTAAAAGAATTGGGCGATCGCTACTTTATCGAGATCGAGAAAATGGCGAAGCGGGAAGCTTTGAAGACAATGAAGATTTAAAGCCGTTGTTGATGCAAAGAGCAAGGTTAATTGGGGCGGCAGAAAATAAATTAAATGCTTTACGGGATTTAATGATTACTCGCCGCGAAACTAGTCACACTCTTTTTTATTGTAGTGATGGTTCCCAAGATGCGGGACAACGTTCATCTCTACGCCAACTCAAAGCTGTTGCTAAAATTCTGGGGGTGGATTTAGGGTATAAAGTTAGTACCTATACGGCTCAAACAACTTTGCAAGAAAGGGAAATATTGCGTCATCAATTTGAAAGTGGCGAATTACAGGGTTTGGTAGCAATTCGTTGTTTAGATGAAGGTGTCGATATTCCAGCAATTCAAACTGCGGTGATTTTATCAAGTTCTGGCAATCCCCGCCAATTTATTCAGCGACGGGGGCGAGTTTTACGTCCTCATCCGGCTAAGGAACGCGCAACAATATTTGACATGATTGTTTTGCCACCAGATTTAGATAGAGAAACTATAGAAGTCGAACGTAATCTATTGAAAAAGGAATTGCGTCGCTTTGTAGAATTTGCTGATTTAGCTGATAATGCAGGCGTTGCAAGAATGAAGTTACTTGATTTACAAAAGCGCTATGGTTTATTAGATATTTGATCAGCGATTGTAAAATTTTTCGAGTTTTGAAAAAAGAAGCATTAAGTATGAAATAATAAAATTATGAGTTAGATCATAATGGGATGTAATTTGCTTTAAAAATTTCACTTACATCCCATTATGATCTATATTGTTAATATTAACAATATCAGAATATCATTCAATAATAAAGTCTTTTTTCAAAGAAAAGTATAAAATTAAAAAAATAGTTTTTACAAAATTAAAGATAACGCTAACAGTGACTTTACGGTGGTAAATACAGCACTAGACAAAGTTAAAATATGGAAAATCTATATTTCCAAACCGAAGATGTCACAAGATGCGAATATCGATGATGTGCAGGAGCCAATAAACAGCGCTCCGCCGGAGGTGCGGCGAATTATTGAGCGGGTATGGAAGCTGGAAAAAGGCAGACTAGATAAGAAGATAAACAGCCATATAAACGATCATATTTTGGACATTATTAAGGAAGAGGTGCGATGAAGCTGACTTCAATCAAGCTATGCAACTTTCGCTCCTTTTATGGTACGACACCAGAGATGCTCCTCACTGCTGGAGATGTTCAGAACACAACGATTATTCATGGTAATAACGGCTCTGGAAAAACCAGTTTACTAAATGCCTTTACTTGGGTATTATATGAAAAATTTAGTGCAGCATTTGCATCAATAGAACAGTTAGTAAATAAGCGTGCGATCGCAGAAGCTCAAAAAGGTCAAGCTGTAGAATGTTGGGTAGAGATTGGCTGGGAACATGAAGGTAAACGCTATCGAGTTAAACGCGCCTGTCGGGGTTATAAAAACGAAGATGATTTTGACGCTGGCAAAACTCAATTAACCATGTGGGTTGGTGCGGATGATGGCAAATGGAATATACCAACTCAGCAACCAGACGATATAATTAATCAAATTTTACCCGCTACTTTACATCAATATTTTTTCTTTGACGGCGAACGAATTGAAGAAATAGTCCGTTCTGATAAAAAAGCTGAAATTGCCGAAGCTACAAAAATTTTCTTGGGTGTGGAAGTAATCAACCGTTCCATCAGACATTTAGGAGATGCTAAAAAAACTCTAGAAAATGAGTTAAAAGCTATTGGTGATTCTGAAACCAAACAATTATTACGACAGCAAGAAAAAATAGAACGCGAACGCGAACGCATTACCAAACGGCAAATTGAAATTAAAGAAGAGTTAGAATATCAACAAACTTTTAAAAAAGAGACAAGTAACCGGTTGCGAGAACTAAGCGCTGCTAAGGAATTGCAAGAAAGATGGCAGGATTTAGAATCACAGAAAGCGGTAAATCAAGAAGAATATAAAAAAACGAAGGAAGCGCTGAAAAAAGTTATTTCCGCGCGGGGTTATACAGTTTTACTCTCAGAAACTACATCCCAGTTCCGAGGAATCATCAATGATTTGAAGCAGCGAGGTGAGTTAACCTCTGGAATTTCACGGGAATTTGTCAATGATTTACTCAATTCTCAACGCTGTATTTGTGGTGCAGAACTACATGAGGGCAATCATTCTCATACTCATGTGAGTACTTGGCTAAATAAAGCAGGTTCCTCGGCGGTGGAAGAAACTGCAATTCGGATGATAGCTCAAGTAGACGAAATTGATAAGCAAGCTATAGGATTTTGGGAAGAGGTTGATAGAGAACAAAGTAGAATTAATCAGTTAAGGCAAAGCATATCTCAGATTGAAGGCGATTTAGACAATATTCAAGAACGCTTGCGAAAAGATGCTAATGAAGAAATTAGCAGTTTACAAAAACGTTTAGATGAAATTGAAAATAAAATTGATGAATTAAATCGAGAACAGGGTGCAAATCAGCAGCAAATTGCTCAACTCACAACTGAAATTGAAGGTTTAAACAAACAAATCGCCAAGCAAAAGCTGAATGAAGATAAGCAAACTTTAGCACAGCGACGAATTAACGCCACTCAAGATGCAATCGAACGGTTAACGGAAGTTAGAAATCGTCAAGAACAACAATTTCGTCTGCAACTAGAAAAGCGAGTACAAGAGATATTTATGGATATTTCTGTGACTCCATACATTCCTAAAATTAGTGAAAAATATGAACTGACATTAGTAGAAAATACCACAGGGGTAGAAGCACCAGTTGCAGCTTCCACCGGGGAAAATCAAATTCTCAGTTTATCCTTTATAGCCAGCATCATTGACAAAGTACGGGAATGGAGTGAGAAGCGGAAAATGATGATGATTCCCGATAGTAGCACTTTCCCAATTGTCATGGATTCACCCTTCGGTAGTTTGGATGAGAATTCGCGGCGACACATTGCGAAGACAATTCCCCAATTAGCGAATCAGTTGATAGTTTTAGTTACTAAGACTCAGTGGCGGGGTGAAGTTGAGGCAGAAATGACAGACAGAATTGGTAGAGAATATGTGCTTACGTATTATTCATCTAAGCCGGATTGCGAACAAGATTATATTCAGTTGGGTGGGGAAAGATATCCTTTGGTGAAACAAAGTCCGAATGAGTTTGAATATACGGAAATTATCGCAGTTGAACGGAATGGGTAATTACTCACGGAGAGGCGCAAAGGTTTTTTCTTGGTTACATTTGAGAAAAAGAGAGGAATAAAGTTATGGTTGCGAGTCCAGACGGAAATTTTATGTCTCCACAAGAATACCTGGAATGGGAAGAACGCCAAGAAATTAAATATGAATATATTGATGGTGAAGTTTTCGCCATAACTGGGGGTACTCTTCCCCATAATGATATTGCTTTAAACTTAGCTTCAGCGTTAAAAAGTCACCTGCGAGGAAATGGTTGTCGTGTGAATATGGCGGATGGGAAAGTAGGTGTATCTGAAAAGGGGCCTTTTCATTATCCCGATGTTGTGGTGAGTTGCGATGAACGAGATAAACAAGCTATTGAATTTCTCCAATATCCTTGTTTAATTGTTGAAGTTCTTTCCCCAAGTACGGAAGCTTACGATAGAGGTACAAAATTTACGCGGTATCGTCACATTCAAACTTTGCAAGAATACGTCCTTATCGATGCTGAAAAAATTGGTTTAGATTGCTTCCGATTAAATGATAGAGGACTCTGGGAGTTACATCCTTATGAAGAAGGGGGTGAGGTTCATTTAACTAGTGTTGATTTTAAATTTCCTATTTCTTTGGTTTATGAGGATGTTCCGTTTGCAACTTTAGTTTAGGCGAAACTAGAGGCAGTGGCAGAAAAAGTAAACTCACGCTTGGATGATTAAAAATGACACCACACGAAAGAGAACAGTTAATTAAAGATATCAACGTACTGCTACATCAAACTTATGATAGTACTTTAGTTGAAATTCACGCACTATTAAAAAAAATCGATGATGTAGATGATGAAGAAGACTTAAAAGCCATTAAAGAAGCTAGAGAAGATATACGCATTAATGGCACTGTATCTTGGGATGAAATTCAAAACGAAATAAGAAACGAAATAAGCAAGGATGTTGCGTGAGTTACGAAGTTAAATTTTCAAGGGGTGCGAAAAAGCAGTTTAGAAAACTACCTATAGACGTACAACAACGCATACAAACTAAAATCAATGACTTGGCAATAGAACCGCGTCCAAACGGGGTCAAAAAACTACAAGGTGATGATAATTCATATCGTGTTCGAGTAGGAGATTATCGAGTGGTTTATGAAGTAGATGATGATGTTTTGATAGTAACTGTAATTAAAGTAGGACATCGTAGCGGGATTTATAAAGATGAAAGTTAAGGAGATGAAGTTCATTTAACTAGTGTTGATTTTCACTTTCCTATTTCTTTGGTTTATGAGGATGTTCAATTGTAAATATAAGTTTAGGAGAAACGAACCGCCTTCGCCTAGCGTCTCGTAGAGAAGGCGCAGAGGACGCAGAGAGAAGAGAAGATGTAAAATTTAAATTATCCTTAACTAATTAGAAGATAAAAACCTCACCCCCAACCCCTCTCCTTAGTAAGGAGAGATAAAGCACAGCTTAACCTCACTAGATTATGAAACGCTATATGAGTATTAAAACTGAGGCAAGTATTGAAGATTTGTACCACTTACCTGACAATTGTAAAGCAGAGATTGTCAATGGAAAATTGGTGCTGATGTCTCCAACTGGATTTTTACCAGGACGTGCAGGTGGTGAAATTTATGCAAGTCTACGGGATTATGAACGTCTGACAAAAAGTGGTTATGCTTTACCTGATAATGTCGGTTTTATTGTCAATCTCCCTCATCGTCGTTCTTTAAGTCCTGATGCCGCATTTTATACTGGCAAACCTACGGCTGGGAAGTTTCTTAATGGTGCGCCTGTATTTGCTGCTGAGATGAGAAGCGAAAATGATTATGGTGATAAGGCTGAGATAGATATAGCTAGTAAACGCCGTGATTATTTTGCGGCTGGTACGCTAGTAGTTTGGGATGTAGATGTGCTTAAAGAGGAAGTTATTAGAGTATATCGTGCTAGTAATCCTGAAGAACCGCAAGTTTATCGCCGTGGTGAGGTAGCTGAAGCTGAACCCGCAGTACCAGGATGGACTATGTTAGTGGATAATTTATTTGTTTAGTGTTTGTTTAGCGATCGCCCACATACTATCATCAAATCATACCTTGGCAATTGCGTAAACGTAGCGATCGCTTTTCGCTGTCGGTTAAGATGGCAACAATGTAAATATTAATATCATGGCTGCAAATAGAATCAGGGTTGCTAAAGATAAGGCTGAGTTAGTGAAATCTCTAGTAGCATCAAAAGACACAACTGGGCCTTTTCAGACTTATGTAGAAGTAATGGTGTTTGCAGCAGCTTTAGGCGTTAAATATAAAAAGCGCATTCCTTTGGGAGAAACCACAAAACGAGAACCATCTCCAATTCCACAAGAAAATTTTGCTTCATTGGGTTATGACCTAATCATTAAATTATTAGGAATCACTGAAACTAAAGATATCAACATACTCTCATCTAGAGAAGAACAAGATGAAGATAAACGTACTCAAATATTTGAAGAGTATGCTAATGCAGGGCTGGAAATTTTACAAAGTGAGTTGCGCGGTTCTGTTGACTACTCAGAACGACTTCTATTAGTTCTTATTTCTGAAAAAGGAACAAAAGAACAGCTAGAAGAAGAATTTGACCTCAGTAAATTCTTAAATTGATTTTTTCGCTTGCTTAATTAAGTTATTAAATATGAAAAATCTAGCATATTATTGCAAACGCTTTGCTGAATTAAATGTGAGTAGTAGCCGGAAGCGTGGTAATGCTCAATATAAACCAATATTACTTTTATCTGTAATTGATTTAATTGCACGAGGTGTTATTACTACTAACGAGATTCGGGTTTCAGACGAATTAGTTCAAATATTTGAGAGGTATTGGAATGTAATCGGTTCTCCATCTTACAAAGGTGGTTTACACTATCCTTTCTTTCATATGCAAAATGAAGGCTTTTGGTACTTGAAATTTAAGCCTGAATTTAATGGGTTACAGCCAAAAACAATTAACAAGCTAAAGGAGGCTGTTGAATACGCATATCTAGACAGTGAATTATTTAACTTTTTGCAAGATGAGTTTTGCAGAAAAGAACTAATTGATGCACTTGTGGCAGCTTTCTTTTCTGATAATGAAAATGATTTAGAAGCTATTTTACAAATAAATCAAACCTTTCAAGATGACGCAGTAAATATAGAAAAAATAATTGAAACAGGCAATTTAGAGCCTAATCCAAGATGGAGTTTGAAACGAGCAGTTATTAGAAACGCTTTTTTTAGGAAAGCAATTGTACACGTTTATGACTACAGATGTGCTTTTTGTAGATTGAAAGTAACTAAAAAAGTAAATCAAAATATTGTGGATGGTGCACATATCAAGCCATTTTCACAATTTTATGATAATAAAATTCATAATGGAATTGCTCTTTGTAAAAATCATCATTGGGCATTTGATAGGGGTTGGTTTGCTGTAGATGAGCAATACAAAATTATAGTTAGTAATGATTTGGAAGAAGCATCTCCCCATGCTAAACCTATGAAAGATTTTCATGGTGAAATAATACTTCTACCAAATACAGAGAAATACTTTCCAGAACTGGAAGCGTTGCAATGGCATCGCCAAAATATATTTCAAGCATAATTACAAGACAGGTGGAAGTCCTACTGCTTTTGGTTCAACAAATTTGCCATCAAAACCTATAGTTTTATCTTCCAGAGTCCTAGCATCAGCCAAAGCCTTACGAAGTTCAGCACGTTCCATCTGTTCCTGAATTCCACCCAGGATGTAAACCAATAACTTCGCCGCCAAATCTCGTCCAGCAACCTGCACCCGCTTTTTATTTGGGTCATACAAAACCCCATACCAGAGAGATTGGGGATATTCCATACCACTAAAGCCACCTTGCTGGTCAAACTTCCGCAGCTTCTTAAAAATATCTGCTAGGGAAAAACCTTTTTTAAACACCAAAATTCCCAAAGCTTGCGCTAATGCAACTTGAGCAACCGGACGGAAAAGCATATTTCCTTCACCTCCATCTTTCTCAAAGCTGAACCGCCGTAAAGCTGGTGTATCCTCGTGTTCTAAAATTTTATAACTCGAAAGACTAGCCAAATTATCAAATAGCTTGCTAAATTCCTCAATCCCCTGCTCAAGTTCTTCATCCTCTGGACGCATGGGAATTAGACCTTTCTCCAAGGGTTTCCAGTGGGGGAACTTTTGAGCCAAATACCGCTCAGACATATCTTGTAGAGCTTGCAAAGTGGTTAAAACTGTAGAATTGGAAGCTACCGTTGCACTATTCCAATTGACGCGGGGATTGCGTTCTTGTCGTTGTTCTAATAGTGGATGTGTAACTGCAATTTTTCTAGCAACGATCGCAAAACCATCATCTTCATTCAACTGTGTTAGTTGCCCTTTAGTCAAGGGTGCAGCCATGAGGTTAACATGAACAAAAATCGATCTCACCCTCCGCCTCGCCTCGGTGCGAGTTTCCCCAGCCGCTACCGCACAGATGAACTCAATACCAATTTTTTCCTTGGGTAAATTTTGCAAATAAGCAAGGTCTACTTGGTACTTTTCTATCAAATCATTGACTGTAATAAAACTGTCATCAGCACCTTTATCTTTTTTATAGCGCTGGAGTTTACGAGTTTTGATTAACTCCATCAACCCCTGAACCCCCATGAGTCGATGTTGTCCATCTAGTGCATAAATGGTTACATCATCCTCAGAAATATTTAGCAGACCTACCTTACCGTCTTTATCTAGGGGTATAAAATCAGTCGTAGATTTTGTGGCGCGTCCTTCGCTATCCCATTCAGCAGCTTTGGGATTATCCACCCACGGTTGATTTATCACCACCAGTACTGGCGGAAACTTATGATTGTCTCTAGCCGCTAAATACTGGACTAGCGGTGCTTGACGTGACCAATCAAGGGGACGTTGCTGAATTTCATCAATACTATCTGCGTCAATCTCGACATTATCAGTTTCAGGATTGTACTTTTTCTGAAACAGAGGTAAACCAGAGGCGAAGTGAACCCGACCTGCGAACCATTCCAATGTAACAGAGCTAACATAAGCCTCAGTACCACCCATCTCGGTTTTTTGAACGAGAATCTGATCTTTTCTCCCTAAAAACTTCTCTAGGAGTAAAGCTAGTACCTGTTTTTCTTTGTTTTCTCGTTCTAGGTATTCTCTAGCGATGTCAGCCGTTGGGTCAGATGCACTATCTTTCATGTTAAATTTTAAAAACAGAATAGGATTATGTCGTTTAATTATCCAAAAAATTGGATATTAGTAGTAAAGTTTTTAAAAACTTTTATTCAGCCCAGGTCGGTGGGTTTTGTTTATATAGCCGCGAATTCTATTCGCCCGAATATTATGCCAGGTTTCCAGAGAGAAGGAGAAATGACTACAGCACAACAAGCAGAAAATAAAGGTCAGCAAACACGTACTGTAGCAGAGTTAGTGGACTATATCCAAGCTCTCACCACTGAAATTCAAGAATTGTATTGTTTAGACCAGATACCTTGGGTGGTAGGCTATTCCGGTGGTAAAGATAGTACTGCCACTTTACAGCTTATCTGGAATGCGATCGCAGCACTACCAGTTGAAAAGCGAAAAAAGACTATTCATGTTATTACAACTGACACACTAGTAGAAAACCCTGTAGTCTCTGTTTGGGTACGCAAATCCTTAGAAAGGATGAAAGTTGCTGCTCAAGAACAGAAAATGCCCATTGAACCCCATTTATTACACCCAGAAATCAAAGAGACATTTTGGGTAAGCTTGATTGGTAAAGGTTATCCAACGCCACGAGGAAAATTTCGTTGGTGTACAGACCGTCTAAAAATTCATCCTTCTAACCACTTTATCCGTGATGTAGTTAGAGTAAATGGGGAAGTTATTCTTGTTTTAGGTACGCGCAAAGCTGAAAGCATTAAACGTGCTATCTCAATGGAAAAACATCAAGCAGGTAGCCTAAAAGATCGCCTGATTTCTGATTCAACTTCACCTACATCTTTGCTTTACCATAGTGCAAGCTTGCCTAATTCTTTAATTTATAGCCCTATTGAAGATTGGCGTACTGATGAAGTTTGGATTTATCTAAATCAGTGGCAAAATCCTTGGGAATATAGCAACAAAGATTTGTTCACTATGTATCGAGGTGCAACAGCAGATAATGAATGTCCTCTAGTTGTAGATACTTCTACTGCTAGCTGTGGTGATTCCCGATTTGGCTGCTGGGTTTGCACAATTGTTAGTAAAGATAAATCAATGGAGGCAATGATTCAAAATGATGAAGAAAAAGAATGGATGCAGCCTCTATTAGATATCCGTAATGAATTAGATAATAGAGATGACCGCGACAAAAGAGACTTCCGTCGCATCTGGGGAGAAGTCCAACTTTTTGAACGTCATGTAGATGGTGAAACCTCTATTGAACCAATTCATGGCCCCTACACAAAATATTGGCGGGAACATTGGCTCAGACGATTATTAGAAGCACAAACAAAAACCCGTCGGACAGCGCCAGAAAGTATGCGCGATATCACCCTAATTACTCTAGAAGAAATGAGCGAAATCCGCCGCATTTGGCTAGAAGAAAAACACGAATTTGATGATAGCTTACCCCGGATTTATCAAGAAGTGACTGGTGAAGAATTTCAAGACCCTCGTCCTGGTGCAGACTATAGCCTACTAGGTCGTGATGAATGGATAGTATTAGAAGAAATCTGTGAAGGTGACGCGATGCACTTGGAACTCATGGCGAAATTGTTAGATACAGAACGCCAGTATCGCAAAAAGACTCGTCGCGTGGGAATATACGATACTTTAGAAAAATGCTTTAATACGAGTTCCCGTTCTCCAGAAGATGCGATTAAAAATGCTCGTTTGAAACGCGAATTAAGCGAAGCAGTTAGTCAAGGTGATGTTGCAAAAGTCAAGCAGATGACTTTGGGCGATGTTGCAGCAATCAATGAAGTAGATGAAGGTAAAAGTGAAAGCGATGAACAGGTAACTTGGGCAAGTATGAAATTTAAAAAGTAAAACTCAGAATAATAGAAGATGGGAGTCAACAAACTGCTTAAAGAACGCTTGACAAAGTTTGATCATCTTAAAACAAGCGAGGTTCTATGATTCAAGCCATACACAAATTAGTAACTTTTGAAGATTTTGCAGCTTGGCGGCCTGAAGGTGGGAGATACGAGTTACATGATGGCGTGATTGTTGAAATGGCTCAACCAGTAGGAGATCATGAGGATGTTGTTGGTTTTTTGGCGCTAAATATATCTATCGAAATTGGGCGACAAAAACTTCCTTACTTCATTCCAAAAACTGTCTTAGTCAAGCCATTTGAAGGTGAATCAGCTTATTCACCAGACATCTTAATAATCAATCGACCAAATTTAGTGAATGAGCCTTTATGGAAAAAAGAATCAACTGTATCTCAAGCTGCATCTATTCCATTAGTTATTGAAGTTGTTAGTACTAACTGGCGAGATGATTACTACAAAAAATTAGCTGATTATGAAGCTATAGGTATTCCTGAATATTGGATTATAGATTATGCGGCTATAGGTGCTAGGAAGTTTATTGGCAATCCTAAGCTGCCTACTATATCCATTTATCAATTAATTGATGGTGAGTACCAAGTTACTCAATTTAAAGGCGATACCCATATTGTCTCGCCTACTTTCCCAGAATTGAATTTAACCGCCGAACAGATTTTTCAAGCTGGAAGTGTGCAAATCTAGCCACGCTTACCAACACCCAGACAGATGCGATCGCATTTCTTAACACTTAGTGATGGTATTATCTATATTTCATAGACAATATTTTTTATCAATGCGTCAGACAAAATCATCTAATTAATTTTATCTGATTCCTTTGATCACAAAGTTTCTACTTCTGCGATCGCTGTCGAACTCATGTTAATCTTAGGATGTTTTAAAAGTCGTGATTGATTTATTAAATATTTTACCCCACCCTAACCTTCCCCTTATAAAGGGGAGGGAACTTGATTTTCTTGTTTCCCCCCTTTATAAGGGGGGGATTAAGGGGGGTAAAAAATCACACCGTATAACTTTTCAAACACACTCTTAAAAATTAATGATATTTCTTGAAATAGTTCTACAAAACTTTGGCCCCTACAGTGGTAAACAGGTAATCAATCTTAACCCAAAAATTGATGAGGAAAGCTCACACCCAATTATTCTTTTAGGTGGGATGAATGGCGGCGGAAAAACTACCCTTATGGATGCCATTCGTCTCGCCCTTTATGGCCCCCGTGCCCAATGTTCTACCCGTGGTAATTTAAGTTATAGTGATTTTCTCAATCAATGCGTTAACAATAAAATTGATCCAGTTGCAGACACCCGAATTGAATTACTTTTTGAACATATTGAAAACGATAAACCAATAAAATACCGTGTTGTGCGTAGTTGGACAAAAAATCCTAAAGACGGTAAAGATACATTAGGTATTTTAGGTGACAGTGATACATGGCCTGATGCTTTAGTTAATATCTGGGATGAATATATTGAAAATCTTCTACCATTAGGTATTTCTAACTTATTTCTCTTTGATGGTGAACAAGTTAAAGAACTCGCAGAACAGGAAACACCACCACCAGTTGTAGTAGAAGCGATACGCGGACTTTTAGGGCTAGAGTTAGCAGATCGTTTAGCAGTTGATTTAGATATTTTAGTTAACCGCAAACTGAAAGAAGTTGGTAATAGTAAGGATTTAGCAAACCTAGAGGAAATTGAAACTAGGTTAACCCAACAGCAAGAAGATTATCAAACCACAGAAGAGAAAGTAGAAATTCTCAAAAATCAGGTAGAAGAGTTAGAACAAAAGCAGCAAGAAGCCTTTGATAAATTCATTTCTGAAGGTGGAAAGATTGCAGCAGAACGCAATCAACTAGAACTACAGCAAAATACAAAAACTGCGGAAATTGAACAAGTACGTCAGTCGATGTGTGAATTGGCGGCTGATGTTTTACCTCTGGCATTAATTCCTAATTTACTTAATCAGGCGCAGACACAGGGAGAAAAGGAATTTCGCCATCAACAGATACAAATTTCTAAAGATTTGTTACTTGAACGAGATCAGCGTTTACTCGCTTGGCTAAATCAAGTAGAAATTTCTCCGATACAAGTTGAAAAAATTCAATCATTTTTAATCCAAGATGTAGATAGTTTATATGCAAAGACTCTCCAGACGGAAGCACCTTGGTTATTAGCTGATGATGAAACTTTAAGTCAACTAGATAATCTTATATATCACTTACACAATTCTAAACTTTCTGCAAAAGAAAAATTAGCTATTCTCAAAAATAAAGAAGAGGAAATTCATACTCTAGAAAGACAAGTGCAAACAGCAGCAGCACCAGAAGATTATACAAAGCTGCGTCAAGCACTAGAAGCGGCACAAAATCAAGTTGTTGAAGCTAAGGCAAATTACGAAACAATCCGCCATCGTTTAGCTGAATTAGAAACTATTATTGCCAAGTCAAAGAGAGAATTAAGTGATTATACTGTAGAAAATATTAAACATAAAAATAGCGAACATATTATTACCTCAGCAGCGAAAGTTCAAAACACACTCAAGATTTTTCGTGAAAAATTAACTCTGCGAAAACTCAATAAATTAGAGGAGGAAGTTAAAAACTGCTTCCTTTATCTCCTGCATAAATCAGATTTAGTGCATCGTATCACTATTGATACTAAGACTTTTAGCCTTTTGCTTTACGATTTAAATGGTAAACCCGTTCCTAAACATCGCCTCTCGGCTGGTGAAAAACAATTACTTGCGATCGCATTCCTCTGGGGTTTAGCCAAAGTCTCCGGCCACCGCTTACCAGTAGCAATCGATACGCCATTAGGTAGACTAGACTCCTCTCATCGCAGCAACCTAGTTGAACGTTACTTCCCAGCCGCCAGCCATCAAGTAATTTTGTTATCTACGGATACTGAGATTGGCAAGAAAGAAGTGGAAACACTGCGAGAAAATGAAGCGATCGCCCGTGAATATCTCCTCAAATACGACTCCTCCACCCGCCAAACAACTATTCAACCAGGATATTTTTGGTAATTCGTAATTCGTAATTCGTAATTATTTAACGTCAGTTCGGGTTAAGAAGATTTATTCAGCGTTATTTGACGGAAACGACGCAAACACGTTGACATATCTCAAAATCAAGCAACGGTTTAATAAGGGTTTCAGCTTATCCCGAACTCAGGTTATTTACCTTTGAGTCGTTTGGTGGAAGCAACTAGAATTTTGCCAATTTCGTTTGCCTCTTGGAGAAGTAGTTTAAATTTGTGTCTATCCACTAGTTCGGATTCAATTAATATTTCTAACCAGTATTGTGTTTATCTGGCTTCTTTCAAAGCAATTTCTAATTTATTGATAAAATCTCTATTAGATTGGGCAGACTGTGCTTCTCTGACATTTGCACCAATCGAAGTACCGGAACGAAGTAATTGTTTAGAAAGAATTCGATAAACTCCAGGTTTTTCGTCTAAAAAGCAACAAGCTTTAACAATTCTTACCGCAAAACTTCTTGTTCTGTCAGTAATGCTACTATTATTTACCATATTTGTCTTTTAAATCATAATATCTATGTTTCCCCCATCTAAAAGAAAAACTAGAATCTCACTTTAAATCAATTACGAATTACGAATTACGAATTATTATGGAATCCCCAATCGAAAGAATAAAACTCTCCCAAACAGCCAAAGACCAACTTACCAAACTTAAGCGCAGCACAAAAATCGACCAATGGAATATCCTTTGTCGTTGGGCATTTTGTCGTTCCCTCGCAGAATCAACCACACCCTCCCCCGTCCCAATTCCCCAGGATAGCAACGTCGAAATGAGTTGGCGCGTCTTTGGTGGCGAAATGTCTGATATTCTCCTCCTCGCCCTCAAGCAACGCTGTCATAATGACGGTTATCCCACCGATAAAGAAACCCTTGCCACCCAATTCCGCTTACATTTGCATCGCGGTATTGGCTACTTAGCAGGCGATCCAAATATCAAGAAAATTGAAGATTTAATTGAACTGGCTGTTAAACCTTGAAAGAATATTAGCTGCTAACTGTCTTAATTACGAATTACGAATTACGAATTACGAATTAGTATTATGCCTGAAGCGCTAGAAATTGAGCGTCATAGAGCTGCGATCGCTCGCATTGACATATCTCGCCCTGTACGATTGGCTATAGAAGGGTCAATCCTCAATCCAGACACCACTTTTTTTGACTACGGCTGCGGCTATGGTGGTGATGTGCAGCGAGTAAAAAACTTAGGCTACACCAGTGCAGGCTGGGACCCTTACTACTATCCTGATGTACCACGCACCGCCGCCGATGTGGTTAACCTGGGTTATGTCCTTAATGTTATTGAAGACTCAGAGGAACGCCGTCAAAGCTTGATCCAAGCTTGGGAACTCACCGGGAAAGTTTTAATTGTCGCGGCTCAAATACTAATTAACGCTCCCAGCAAAACCCAACTTGCTTACAATGATGGCATTGTGACGCGCCGCAATACTTTTCAGAAATATTACGAACAGCAAGAACTCAAAACTTATATTGATGAAGTCCTAAATGTCGATGCAGTACCGATCGCACTAGGCGTCTATTTTGTTTTTCGAGATGAAGCTGAAAAAGAAAGTTATAAAGCTATCCGCTTCTTTTCTGCGACTTCTACACCGCGAGTCCGTATCCCCACCAAGCGGTTTGAAGACTATCAAGAACAGCTGCAACCATTAATGGCTTTCTTTACCAAGCGCGGTAGACTACCTGTGAAAGGGGAATTGGAAAATGAACAGGAATTACTGAGCGAATTTGGTAACTTTCGCCGTGCCTTTGGTGTAGTTTTGCAAGCTACTGATGAGGCTGAATGGGATGCGATCGCTTATCGTCGTTCTCTCGATATCCAAGTTTATCTCGCCCTGACCCACTTTGATAAACGTCCTGCATGGCAGAAGCTAGCCCCAGAAATGCGTCACGATATCAAAGCCTTTTTTAGTAGCTATGAGGAAGCGTGTCTTGTAGCCGACCAAAAACTTTTCAGTTTAGGTAAACCTGGGGTGATTAAAGCTGCTTGTGAAAAAAGCAAAATTGGAAAACATACACGCGGTGCGCTTTACGTCCATGTTTCGGCATTAGCAGCACTCGATCCCGTACTACGAATTTGTGAAGGTTGCGCTAGTCGTACCATTGGGCGTATCGATGAAGCGACATTAATTAAATATCACACTGATAAACCGCAAATATCCTATCTGTCTTACCCTGAATTCGATACCGATCCCCACCCGGCGTTAAAAGCCAGCATCGGTATTGATTTAAAAACCCTCTTTGTGACTCATCGAGACTACGAAACTAGAGCAAATCCGCCGATTTTGCACCGGAAGGAAACATTTGTTACTAGCGACTACCCAGGCTACGAAGAATTTGCTAAACTCACCCAACAAGAACAGGAATTAGGGCTACTTAACCAAAAAAGCGACATTGGTACGCGTGAAGGTTGGGAAAAATGCCTCGCCGCACACAGGGTAGAAATCAGGGGGCATCAGGTTTATCCAATTCAGGAAAGTTAAGGAAACGATAGGGCTGTCAGGACTTATTTAGCATTTCAGCCGAGAACGTATAGTGCAGCACAGCAGAAATAACTATCCAATTGAAAAAAGTTAAAAACTTTACCATGCAATCTTTTTTCCTGCCTTCTGCCTTCTTGCATTAGTGCAAACTGGCGTATATGCATGAGATGGTATAGCAGGTGTGGCAAGATAACTGCAATTGGTATTAGCCAATTTTACCTGAAGCGCACAGCATAATTCCTGCAAACTTCCCATTATAGGCTTGCTGCGTCCAATAACGTGCATTATTAAGTGAAATTAATCAAAGGTGACAAGGAATGTTTAAACAATGAGAGAAATGCAAGCACTGCGACAAGCTGTTCAAAGCCGTAAGATGGGTGCTTTGTTATTGCTAGGTTTTGCATCTGGGTTGCCGTTGTTTTTAACAAGTAGAACGTTGCAGCTGTGGATGCAAGATGCCAAGGTTGATATAGGGAAAATTACTTTATTTGGTCTGCTGGCTTTACCTTATTCCCTAAAATTCTTATGGTCTCCTTTATTAGATAGATTTATACCGCCAGTTCTGGGAGGAAGGCGGGGTTGGCTAGTAATCACCCAACTGGGATTAGCATTAGCGATCGCACTTTTGGCATTACAACAGCCTGCCCAAAATGACCAAGTACTGCAAGTGCTGGCAATCAATTGTCTGATTATCACTTTTTTGAGTGCCACTCAAGACATTGCCGGTGATGCCTACCGCACGGACATTTTAAACCCCATAGAAGCCAAAACAGGTGCATCCGTTTGGGTTCTAGGTTATCGTTTAGCGCTGTTTATTACCAGTTCCTTAGCTTTAGTTCTAGCAGATCATATCCCTTGGAATGGTGTTTACTTACTCATGGCAGCTTTAATGGCAGGGAGTATACTTACAACTTTATGGGCACCAAGGGAACCAAAGATCCAGGGCAACATACAAAAAGCTGCACCCCTATCTTTTAAAGATGTCATTTTTCTGCTATTTATAACTGTGTTGGTAGTCGGATTAATCGGAGGTGTATTTGTCGGCTTTATCGCTCTACCTGTATTTTATTGGCTATTAGCAACTTTGATATTAGCCTGGATAGTCACATCTTTGTTATTACCGACAGAGTTATTAGGTGAGGTAAGAGAAGATAGTCCGCCCCAAAATTTACAAGAAGCAATTTTCCTGCCATTCAAGGAATTCTTTCACCGATTTGGGCTGACTCAAGCTAGCATCATCCTAGTTTTTATCGTCCTCTATAAGCTAGGTGATTCCTTGGTGGGAATCACAGCGAATCTATTTCTACGGGAAATCAGTTTTACCAAAACTGAGATTGGGGCAATTCAAGCCGGAATGGGCTTTCTAGCGACGACAGTCGGCGTATTAGCTGGTGGGGTCATTATGACTAGAATCAACCTCAATCGCAGTCTATGGATATTTGGCATACTGCAATTATTTAGTAACTTGGGTTATTATGCGTTAGCGGTTGCTGGCAAAGATTATTCACTTTTAGTATTGGCAGTGAACATCGAAAACTTCAGTGCTGGATTAGTCACAGTTGCTACAGTTGCATTTTTAATGAACCTTTGTAACCACCGCTTTACAACTACTCAGTTTGCTTTATTCTCTAGCTTAATGGCTATTAGTCGAGATGTTCTTTCCGCTCCTGCCGGAGATTGGGCTAAGGCTACAGGCTGGCCCTCATTTTTCTTGCTAACCCTAGTAGCAGCCTTACCTGGATTGCTGCTTTTACCGTTAGTTGCCCCCTGGAACCCTCAGCCAGTGGCAGTATCCAGACCAGGACTTGAGGACGAAGAAGAGGATATATGGGGAATCAAGTAGTTATTGCTGTCGGCACATTCATCCTCTTACTTACCGGTTTATTACTGGGGTATGTTCTCTCGCAGTTAGTTCTAGGATTTCTAGCATTTAACCTCCTAACTTTTTTTGGAACACTCAGCCTAATTTTAATTTTTGGTACACTTTATTACGTTTTATTTTGGCAATTGCGAAGAGAACAATCCCGACCATCAACTCCATCAACCATAAATCAAGGGATACCAACCCAGGTAGACGATGGTGGATCTGATAGCTATCTCAAAAACAGGCTAATCGCTAAATTATCTGGTGACACTGCCGCAGCCGAACGGTTAATTGAACAGGCAAAAGAGACTTATCCTGGGATGCCGGAGAATTGGTATTGCGAAAGAGTACTCGATGACTTGGAGAGCGATCGCCAGAGGGAGTAGGGGAAGCAACAAGAGAGGGGAAAAGGTTAAAGGTTAAAGGGAAAAGGAATAAATTTAATCTTTCCCTTTTTCCCCTTACCCCTTTCCCTTTCCCCCTTACCCATTCCTCTTTACCCTTCTTACCCATGCCCAATTTCCAATGCCCCATTCCCATGCACAGAAAATTGCTAAAATAAATCAAGAATACTTCACAAATCTTTAGCTAGGTTCTCATCAAAGTTCCTAGCTTCTTGCAATTAAAATATGGCTATTTTTCGTCAATACATCGCTCCACTGCTTGTAGTACTGGTATTTGTCTTTGCCCTAGTGGCAGTCAGCGCCCGGATCTTTTTACCGTCTGATATGGCAGCACCCGCACCAATTGAAGAGGTACAAGTAACTTCTCAACGTACTCCAATTGATTTACCTCCAGCAGCACATAACTTAGCTAGCTAAGTCAATAAACATCAGCGTGTCTGAGCAACTATTACCTGGATATATTATTCGCCGTGGCTCCCTTTTGGAGCGATCGCTGCTGCTTAAATTTATGCAGCGAACTTACCAGGATCTTTTTCCCAATGAGGATTTTTCCCACCTAGAGCAAACAGTTAAGCAATATTTCTCCAGCGATACGCCCTTGTGGTGGGTAGAAGAGGAGGGGGAGCAGGGGAGAAATCAATTCAAAATTCAAAATTCAAAATTCAAAATTGAAGATTCAATCCCAATGCCCAATGCCCCATTCCCAATGTCCCATGCCCATCCCCCGATAGCCTGCCTCTGGGTGGGCAATGCTATAGATCAAGTACATGGGAACCGTCATGCTCACATTTTTATCCTCTACGTTGTACCAGAACATCGGCGGCGGGGTATTGGTACAGCTTTGATGCGATATGTGGAAAATTGGGCTATTCAAAGAGGCGATCGCCAGATTGGACTGCAAGTGTTTCAATCCAATAAACCCGCATTGAATCTTTACAATCAGTTAGGTTATCAAACCCAATCCATCTGGATGGTAAAATTCCTGAGTGCAGAAAAATAAACTCAAGAATAGCGATAACATACTGTAGCGTATGAGTTATAGAGGTTCTCGTTTGGATAAAACTCAACGAGGAAGAAGGGAAAATGTATAAGAACCCAACTAATATATATAAAGCTTTAACTTATTGGCGCGGGGGATTATATGTTAATCCCTTTTCGGGATTGAAATCAAATTATGTATGACGAAGACGATCTAAGCCTACTCGATATTGAGGAGGAGCTAGAAAGCCCCTTAGATAAAATAGAGCCGCTAACTGCCGAATCAGTTGTGGCCAAGCCCGATCCAGAAGTGATGCTAGCCTTGCTGGAAAATCCCCAGCCCCAGCAAAGAATGTTAGCGGCACGTGCTTTTTGTGATATAGAAGATGCCCGTGCTACCCCCCATCTGATTCGCCTGTTAACTGATACCTGTCCCTTGGTGCGGGTAAGTGCAGCTTATGGCATCGGGCGCAATCCCAGTTTAGAAGCAGTGAGTCCGTTAATTGCTCAACTAAACAGTGATTGGAATGGCTATGTACGTAAAGGTGTAGTTTGGGCTTTAGGAAACTGTCGCGATCGCCGTTCTTTAGCACCTTTAGCAAACGCCCTCAGAACCGACATTTCCGCAGTGCGTTTGTGGGCTGCAAGCGCCTTAGCACAGATGGCAGAAGTGGGTTATGAAGCAGTGATAGGGGCAACACCACCTTTAATTGAAGCCTTAGTTCAAGATCCTGTGGCAGCAGTACGGAGTAACAGTGCTTGGGCAATTGGTCAACTGTGCCGCGAACTACCTTCTAATGTAGTTTATGCCACTGCGATCGATGCCCTAATTCAAGCCTTTGCCGAAGATCAAGATTTGGGAGTCCGAGAAGACGCCAAAGCCTCACTATTAGGAGTGGGCGATCCCCGTGGCTTACAGCTAATTGAAACCCTAGAACAAGAAGGGTGGTTTTGATTGAGTATGGGGAATTGGGCATTGGGCATTGGGCATTGGGCATTGATTATTTGCCTTTTCTCCCTCATCCTCCCCTGCCTCCTCTGCTCCCCTGCTCCCCCATCCCTTACTGCCCTTCAGCTACAGGTTTGACCAAATTTAAGTCATAAGGGCGCTCAGTATCATCCTCACCCAGATATTCACCATTTTGAATTTCCAGAATAACTAGCGGAATATGTCCAGGATTATCTACTTTATGTAGTGTTGCTGCGGGGACATAAGTTGATTCGTTTCGATTCAGTAATATTTCCGCATCGCCACAAGTTACTTTCGCCACACCGGAAACTACAACCCAATGTTCATTGCGATGATAATGAATTTGTGGTTTAATCCCGTGTCTGGGCTTGATTTCAACACGACTAATTCTATAAGTTTCTCCCTCCTCAATTACCTCTACCTCACCCCAATATCGTGTACCTGAATGTGGAGATAATTCGTTGATATTTGACTGAGTATTATTTTCATTGGGAGTCATAATTAGTTTCTCAACCAGATAAGTATTAGTATTTATCGAACAGAATTCAGGAGTCAGGAGTCAGAATTCAGTTGGGTATTCTGTATGAATGACGGATAGCGACGCGGAAAGCGAGTCTTCTCCCTTTGGGAGAAGCTAGCCCCAAGGGCGATAGCGCAGCGTTAGCGAGTATTCGAGCGTCACGAGCGTCTTGATTTTGAATTCTGGATTCTGCATTCTGCATTCTTCTTCATCAGTAATTTACCGTAAACGAGATAAACCTGGGTAGGGAGATGCAGTCACAACGTCTCTATTGATGACAACTGCTCTAACTTTACTTTAGGCAACAGATCCTATCCGTGAATTTCTAAATGTTTGAAGGCGTGAATTCCTTAACCACCCGTATACTGAATCCGATAAATCCGATTATTGGCTTCTTCTGTTAGTAGTAGACTACCATCTGGCAACACGAGTAAACCTACAGGTCGTCCCCAAGTGGTTGGTACAGAAGGGTTTAGCAAAAATCCTGTGAGAAAATCTTCGTAGTAACCAAGCGATCGCCCTTTAGCATCGAAGGGAACAAATACAATTTTATAACCAGTGCCGCGATCGCGGTTCCAAGAACCACGAAAAGCCGCAAAAGCACCATTCTGGTATTTTTTCGGAAACGTTTTACCATCATAAAACTGCAAACCCAATGCTGCTGAGTGCGCCTGGAACAGTACATCTGGCGTTTGAGTACGGGCTACTAAATCAGGACGTTTGCTTTTGTCATCAGTCTTTTGCCGCGGATCGAGGTTGTTTGGTGTTAAATAAGAATAGGGCCAGCCGTAAAATGCCCCCTGTTTAACGCGTGTCAGATAGTCTGGAACCAATTCATCACCGATTCCATCCCGTTCGTTGACAGTGGTATAAAGTTCCTTAGTTATAGGATGAAAGTCTAAACCAACAGGGTTACGCAAGCCGGAAGCAAAAGTTTGCTGTTGGGAACCATCCAAATTCATCACCTGTATCGAAGCCCGTGGTAAGGGTTCCTCATCCACATTTGTTCCTGAACCGACTGAAACATATAATTTATTGCGATCGGGTGAGACAACGACATTGCGCGTCCAATGGTTGTTATAACCTTGAGCGGGCAAATCGGCAATTTTTTCCCCTTTACCTGTAATCTGGTTTTGGCCTTGGCTATAGGGAAAACGCACCACAGCATCTGTGTTCCCCAGAAAAAACGAATTATCTACAAAAGCCATACCAAAGGGTCTATTGAGTCCGTTTTCCCCACTAGCAAAGGTTTCTCGAACGTCGGCTATACCATCGCCATTGCTGTCACGTAACAGACGAATCCGATTTTGCCCGGTTTCAGTCACCAATACATCCCCACTGGGGGTTAAAGCTAGCCAGCGTGGCGCATCTAAACCTTCGGCAAAAACGTTTACTGTAAATCCTGGCGGTACACGCAGCACCGGGTTTTGCGGAATCGGTACAACCTCTGGCCGCTTAGAGGCACTTTCTGTTGCGAAGGGTGCTGGTAAATTCTTCAGATTGATGCGGATGGGTGTAGGTGAAAGTGCTTCAGTACGGACAATATTTTTTGGCTGTGTAGGATTCTGTGTCAGTTGGGCAGAAGGTACAGATTTTTGAGGTGTAGGATTATCTGAGTTAGCGCGAGTCTGATTACAGGCCGCTGCCAAGGTCAGTAAAAAAACTGGCAGCAAGAAACGCGCAAGGACTTTCATGGCGGTAGAAACTATACACAATTTTTTTACTTTAGACTTGAGATTAATAATTGTCGCCAGTCTAAAGTTTGATTTTTCTTAATTAGTTAAGGTACTAGAGACTGGGGATTGAGGACTGTGAAGATGAGGGGGACATGGGGAATGGGGAAGAAGCAAGGGAGCAGGGAGTAAGGGAGAAGAGTTCTCCCCTCTGCTAAAAGCACCCCGCCCCTCTGCCTCTTTTCAATGCCCAATGTTTAAACATATAAACATTTGTTAGTTAACAAAAAATTTTCAAACTCTGCTGCTGGTAAGGGACGACTAAATAGAAAACCTTGCATAGAATTACAGTTGTGTTGGCGTAAAAAAGCCAGTTCTGCTTCCGTCTCTACACCTTCGGCAACTACATCTAGATTGAGATTGTGAGCCATTTGAATTAATGCTTTAGTAATGGCTGACTTCTGTGGATCGTTAGCAACATTATGGATGAAATAACGATCGATTTTTAAGGTGTTAATTGGTAAATTTTTTAGATAAATTAAAGAAGAGTAGCCAGTTCCAAAATCATCGATCGCAACTTTCACACCCAAAGATTGCAATTTGCTCATAGTAGCGATCGCACTATTTACATCTTGCATAATCATACTTTCAGTGAGTTCTAGTTCTAAGTAATGTGCTTCCAACTCATTGACAGTTATCAAATTGATAATGTTATGAATAAAATCTGGTTGATTAAATTCAATTACTGACAGATTTACAGCAAAGATCAAGGAATTTATTCCGATATCACGCCAGCTTTTAATTTGTTGACAGACCCTTTTTAATACCCATTTACCAATAGGAACAATTAAACCTGTAGACTCTGCTAACGGAACAAACTCTGTTGGGTAAATCATCCCCAACTCTGGACTTTGCCAGCGCAATAAACTTTCAGCAGCTACTATCTTCCCAGAAGCAATATCAACTATTGGTTGATAATAAATTTCAAACTCTTGAAATTTATGTTGCTTGATAGCCCGATGTAAGCTAATTTCTAACAACTGCATCTTTGGAGACAAGTTGTTAATTACAGTCTGAGGAGATAAATACCTTTTTAAGGTAGCGTATTTTTCCAGCCTGTTCATGATGGCACTTAATAACTCAGCCCTAGTGAATGGCTTAGTTATATAGTCATCAGCACCCATATCCATACCTTGACGGAAGTCAGATTTTGCAGATTTGGCGGTTAGAAAAATGAAGGGAATTGTTGCCGTTGATGGATCTTGACGCAACGCTGTTAGCACGCCATAACCGTCAATTTCTGGCATCATCATATCACAGAGAATTAAATCGGGAACTTCGGAAATAGCCAAATTTACACCGATTCTGCCATTAGCCGCAGCAATAGTTTCAAAATCTTCAGCTTCTAGCAAATCTAAAATGTTTTCACGGACTGCTTCCTCATCTTCTATTATTAAAATTCTTGGCATAATTACCTCAATTTATATTTTATTTTTTAATGGGAAAATGACAGTAAACTTGTACCAAATTCCAGTTTACTTATTATAAAAATAAGCCTTTGTAGATATCTGTACACGTTTTTTAAAACTGCTATTCCTAATTCACTACTTAGTATATTACCGATATTACTAGCGCGATTAAAGGATTCAAAGAGATATGGTATGTCTTCTGGAATACCAATTCCCCAATATTGAATTTCAAATACTGCTTGCCCATGCTGACAAAGGAGACTAAACTTGACAATGCTATCATCTGAGGAATATTTAATCGCATTTGAGAGCAAGTTAGTCAAAATGCGTCCCAGCAGTTTTTCATCCATGCAGCAGGTTACAGAGTTATATTGACTGGTAAAATAAATCAAACGCCGATAGCCCAGATTCATCTGTACTTTTTCTAGTAATTGTCGGCTGTATTCGACCAAGTTGAAGGATGTTGGTCTATACTCTAATTTTCCCGCTTCTGACTTACCGATAATCAACACATCATTCAATATCTCACTCATGATTATGTGATAGTTGGGTGCATTCGTCTGCATCACCCTGGTATCACACTTACAATAGAAGTCCAAATCCTCCTTAGAAACTCCAATTAGGCGAACAAGTTTGCCTGTCGTATCTTTACGTACTATAGCGCGTGCTAGTAACCATTTGTACTTGAGTAATTGTCTCTCAATTAGAATCTGATGTTCTACCTCAAAGGAACCAATACTAGGTTTGTCTCTAGTTTTCTCTATTTTTTGTGCTAATCCTTGAGAGATACTTTCAGGGGTAATATTACCAAAAATCTGACCTTGGTTATCTGTAACTGGCAATAGATCACACTGCTGCTGGCGCAAACGTGAAAATATTGAGGCTATCTCCGAAAATTCTGACACGTCCAATGTCATGACCGAGGTATGCATAACTTCAAAAATATTGGCTGTTTTCAAGCTATTTCCAGAAGCTACAAGCAGTACCATCTCATGCTTGGTGAAGCACCCCACTATCTGCGAAGATGAAGAAATCAAGACACTCTTGCCCCGCGCTACCATCAGTGGGTAGGCGTAGCCCCTCGTAGATATTGCATCTAATAGTGATGTTTCCGGTACAACTATTGGCAACGAACAGTCAATTATTGACTCTAAGCTTTGTAGGCCGATAAGCTGAGGTAAAGCTTGCATAAATTTTTACGATAGCTATTATCAAACAATAGTTATCTAAAGCTGGTTATCTAAGTATTTTCTAATATTTTGACGCTAAATAAGTAGTAATATTCGGGATAAAAACACTACAAAAAGTGTGTTAAGAATTACAAACTAGCTTATATCCAGCTAGTTGAAAATGGGAATTGGGAATGGGGAATTGGGAATGGGGCATGGGGCATGGGGCATAGAGAAGAGACAAGGAAGAGACTTGTTTGATACATTCCCCATCTCCGTTGTCTCCCCCATCTCCCTCATCCACTCCCCTGCTCCCTGTCTCTTGACTAAGGACGCAGCTGCACTCGTCGTTCGCCGTAACGTAATAGCCTTTCTATGGTTACAAGCCGATTTTCCCAAGCTTTCACTTGATAGGAATTCGACTTAAGTTCTTGGCTCATCAATACCCGAAATTGAGACTGGAAACGACTTAAAGAGGCTCTCGCCACTAGTAACTTACTAGGAGAAGGGGAAGCGGCAAGCTGATTTAAAGCACTGCGTAAAACTTCTGCCTGGTTGTTAAAATCTGATATTTTCTGAGCCGGCCTTTGTACTTGGTCATTTTGGAAAATAAATTTCCATTCTCGTTGCAGCGCACTGTAACGGATGGCAGCAGTTTGAAAAGGTTGGCGGTGAGGAATCGGTTCACTTTTTGTGGATTGAACCCTACCTTGGGTACTACTAAAAACTTTTTGTAGATCGTTGTTAAAATTCTCTGCAGCAAAAAGTGCATAACCACTAACTGGCAAATCCCTTACCAATTGGAGTTGATCGAATGCCCCGATTGTTGGCAAAGAAAGTAAGCGAATTCCCGGCACTAATAAGGTAGCTCCCAATTGTTTAGATGCAATCCAGGGTTGGGCCAGTCGTTGGAAGCGAGAAGTGTCTAGAGCATAAGTCATGGGAACAATTAAATCTATATCCCCACGCCTTGCCCAAGTTTCCCAGTTTTGTTGAATTTTCTGAATCCGTTCTGCTTCCTGCAAAGGAAATACTGCAACCGACAAAATTAAATTCGGCTGCTTTTGCCTTAACTGTTGTGATGCTTGGGCGACAAAACTATCAACTTGCTCGGTGCGAAATTTTGTCCACTTTTGCCACAAATCGGCTTGACTAGGGGAAATATTCACTGGATCTACGCCAGTAAGTTGCTGAAATTGCGCTCTTGCAGCTTTGCCATAGCCATAGATTCGACCTGCTGATGGGTCTTGGAAAGGATAGCGAATGTAGTCTAGCTGTAGACCATCCACTTTATATTTAGTGACAATTTCCTCATACAGTTTGAGCAAGTACTGCCGTACTTCGGGGTTGGCTGGATCGAAAAATGGCTTACCCTGACCAACGGGAATCATGTTGCCAAGGTTATCGTAGTTTGCCCAATCGGGATGAGCCGCCAGTACTGGCCCTGGATAATTAGGATTAATGTTGAGAATTTCATTGTGACGTTGGTTCCCAGCAGCAAAAGTCCAAACCCAAGCGTGTAATTCCATGTCTCGCTCATGGGCTAATTTCACCGCCTCTTCCAATGGATCCCAGCCACGAATTAATGGGTTTTGCTCTTTTGCAACTTGGCTCGGATAAATGGTATAGCCAGCGTTAACAGTTTCAAAGAAGACGGTATTAATTCCAGCTTGGGCGAGGCGATCAAAAATCTGTGCCAGTCCCGCCTTGCTACCAGCACGAACAATTGTCCCTCGATCTAACCAAACTGCGCGAATTTCTGGTTGAGCTAGTTTCCGATCAACAGGAAACTGTTGCCACAAAGTTGTTTTAGCGATTAGCCACTGCTGACGAGCCAGAGCGTAATTTTTTTGAGCAATCAATTGAGGTAAGTTTTTGGCAATTAGCCTTGCTTGTGCCAAGGCTTGCTCTTTACTCGTGCCTAGCGATCGCAGTTGGGTTGAAGCCAATTGTAGCGGCTGCTCTTTGACACTTGAAGACTGCTTTTCCTCAGATATCGTTTCGCCAACATTGGCCGCATCGGCTAACACTGCTAAATGGGCACTTTCCACCCGACCAATGAGATTTTCTAGCTCTTGCTGGAGAGCGATCGCTTGGTTGTTGTCAATCGGCTCATTGGAGTTGGGTACCACATCTAAACGCACTGCTTCTTCCAATTGATCAATAGCCTCTTGGGAAGCCGGGGGTTTGACCATAGGAAGCGCTCTAGGGATGGGAGCAGTGGCAGTTTTAGGAGGAGGAGATGAGGGAGGTAAATTGCTCCTTTGCCCCCCTGACTCCCTGACCCCCTGCTCCCTCGGCGCAGCTGCCACAGTCGTAGAGCAATTTTGGGAACCTCCGGCTATTTTTTTCATCCGATTTGATGGTGCTGGCGCTGTCAGATAGTGATTGACAGCAGCTTTTAACCAGGCATTATCTAACTCGGCGGCTGAGGCTGTATCTGTTCCCCAACGCCAGCCCAAAAAGGTGGAACGCTCAGTTGTCACGACTGCGGCCGGATTATCTTTGGAATTCCAAACAGCAGGAGATTGAGTACCCATATCGTTAGGAATCACAACGCCGCCGCGCACTTTGCCAAAGAGTTCAGTTTGATTTGCCCATACTGGGATCTTGGTTTTTGCAGCTTGAATCTGTTCTGTTTCACTGAGGCTGAATCCCCAATAACCTCCCAATAGCGATCGCAATAACTGTCGTACTCCTGGCGATGACAAACTACCTATGGGGCCACTGGCAATCAGGCGTCCTCCCTTACTCATCCATTCTTCTAGAGCGATCGCTTGGGTTGGTGTTAATGTCTCGACATTTGGCAAAAACAATACCCGGCGATCGCCCCAATCTGCCATACTCTTGACGTCATTTAGGGGGATTACACAATATTTCACCCCTATTGCCTCTAAGCGATCGCTGATCCCTGTCCATTGATTTGCATTTTCTTGGCCATACACTACGCTTAATATGGGTTCTTCGGTTGCTGCCGTTACTGGCAAAATACTCAAAAAATTTAAAATTACAATTTCACAACTTAAAATAAATAATCTTCTAGCTTCTTTAATTTTTAAACTTATATCTTTTTGGTTTTCTTGATGCCTCACCAGTCACTCCTCATTTGATTATTAATTGAGTTATTAGTCAGAATTCATTAGTACATAATCTAGGACTCTGGCTTGATTCCTGGTAAGTTTACTGATCCTATAGCCTGAATTCCGTAAACCTAACTATTGGTCTGGCTTCTCCCAGATCAAATAGGATTCCTATAGAAGTACTTAGTGAGTTACTTTCATCAATCTAGCCTATCAAAACCAATAAAAAATGCCAAGATTGATACTCAAATTGTCACAGGCGATTCTACATAAATTGTTGGCTCTTGCAGCGTGAATTTAATTCCATTAGTAACTAGCTTTTTAGAAATTTTTTCATTTGCTAATTCCAACAAGCGTTTTCTTAACTGCAAAGAGTTCTCACTGGAACCCAAAATAAAAAATGTCACTCTTGTTCTAGTGATCTGTTTTTCTGCATTGTTGTGGGTTAAAAAAGTAATACTGGTGCTGCCTGGATCGATACCAAATAGCGAATTAGTACTTTCGACAATTACCTGTTGAACTAGAGCTTGTTCTGGGTCTTGCAGCAAGTCTAAAAAATCGAGGTAGAGCAGCACCATAACTTTCTTGCCTCGTGTAATATTTTCAATTTCTAAGTTTGCCAATATTGAATTGGGAATAATAAACAACGTACTTTTAGCCGCAGCACGAATTTTGGTTGAACGGATGCCAATTGACTCAACTCGCCCAAATAAACCTTCAGGAATTTGTTGAGATTTCTGTAAACGAATATATTCTCCAGGGACAAAGGGGCGATCTAAATACAACACAATTGTTCCCAACAACTGCTCTAGGGTTTTTTGAGCCGCAAAAGCTACAGCTAATCCACCAATTCCTAATCCAGTTAATAATCCAACTAAATTAAATTGTTGACTTTGGGCAAATGCCAGAACAGCAATAAATCCGATAATTACATTTGCAAAAGTTTCAAATACTAAAAGTAATTCATCTACTTCTCGACCAAATTTACGTAATATTTCAATTCCATATACTCGAATAAACTGTCGGAATAAACGAGAACATAGCCAAGCAATACTGACAATAACAGCTAAATCAACAATGGGAGAAATAAGTCTGTAGATAGATTCATATTCTACAATCCACGCTAAAGATAATGAAATGAGAATTAAACTACCTGTGATTCTAAATAAGTTTCTAATTGGGTCAATTAAATTGTTATAAATACTGGCTACTTGCTGCGGTGCAAAACGTCGAATAATAATTCGTAAGAATGTAGGAGTATATCTTCCTATCAGTAAAGACAGGAAAATAAAAACTAGAAAGACTCCAAGTCTAGATAGGGCTGATATTGTGCTATCACGTTGAAGAAATTCTAGAATAATCCGTGAAATATTCGTCATTATCTCTAAATTGTAATGGGCGAGTCCACATAAATTGTTGGTTCTTCTATATCAAAAGCAATACCATATTCTTTTAAACACTGCGTCATGCTTTCGGTTGCCATATTTAGCAGTTGACGACGTAATTCCATCGATACATCTCCAGAACCTAAGATAAAGAAAGCAACTTGTGCCTGGGTTTTATCTGGTTCGATGGAATTATTGACACTCTTAAAAGTCACTTCTGTATTCCGATAATCAATCCCAAAAATACCATTTGTACTGTCTAGAATAACTTGGCGAATTAAGGCTCGATCTTCACTACTGAGTGTTCGGTAGAAGGTCAAATACAGAATAGACATGACTTTCTTTGCACCAGTAAAATTTTCAATATTTACTTGAGTCAGTGAACTGTTGGGAACTATCATCACAGTTCCCTTACCGGATGTTCTAATTCGGGTGGATCTTAATCCTATAGATTCAACTCGTCCAAAAGTCCCATCGGGAAGACCAATATAATCATCAATCACGAAAGGGCGATCAAGATAAAGAACAATGCCACCCAAAACTTGTTCTAGGGTTTTTTGAGCAGCAAAGGCTACTGCTAAACCACCGATTCCTAAACTAGCTAGCAATCCTAAAAGATTAATTTGATGTGTTTGAGCATAGGTAAGAATCGCTAAAAAGATAATAATGAGATTGGCAACCCATTTGAAGAGAATGAGTAACTCACTGCTGATTTTTTGCCCAGTTTTGAAAGCAGCATTTAATAAATAGAAATCAAAGAAGTTTTGAAATAATTTAGAGGCTAACCAACTGACTGCGATCGCCAGAGTTAAACTCACAATAATTTCTAATGAGTTTGTCCACTGATTTCTAGGTAAAAAAGATGTAACAACCTCAAAAATTCCAATTACAGCTACCACAATTAATAAGTCTTCATTTGGCTTAATTAACTTTTGGTAAACATCAGTAATTTGGATAAAACCCAAACGTTTCCAGAGTAAGTTTGTCAATGAAACCATGAAACGACCAACTATGAAAATAAAAAGTCCGGCTACTAGCCCTAGTAACCCAATTTGTAAGTCTCTATTTGTAAAAATTTCTGACGAAAAAATATCCATTTCGGAAATTAATGTACAAGTTGCTATCAAGAGCATCCCAAATTGGTAAATCTACTTTCAATCTCTCTACGACACTCTGTCACCAGTTGCTAAGTTCAAACACATTCAGAAAACACGATTAATCATCAGGATTGTTACCGCTGACCATTGAAAATCAACAGGGAACAAGCTACATGATTAAATATGCAATCTTTTATGCGTAACAGCTTACAAGCTTGGTAACAAAAGCAAAGACAAAAAATATTGATGGTGGAGATTTATTCGTGTTTTTCCAAAATTGGGATGCTCCCTTGCTATCTGGCTAAACTCCTGGTATAAGTTTTCTCTAGCTGCCTTTTCCTGAGATATCCGCCCTATTTCTTGACAGATTAGATTATTAAATGATATGCTTATCTATGGTCTTAAAGACAAACTTATCACTTAAACTGTCCAAACTACTAAAATATTCTTTGGAGTGAATCTTTTAGCAGTTATTTTAATCGTTTGAATCCTGAGATAAAGATATCCAAAAATAGATGCTGGATAGATATGCTACTGCTATGATGCAGATATTTCGGATAAGGTTAAAATCAGTCATGAGATTTAATTAAGTGTAATAGTGAACAAGAAGCTTACAAATCAAAATTTGTAAACTTTGTATGTTACATCCCAATGTATGGATGCCAAAAATTTTTAGCCCAAAGAGTTGGACTAGGTAAAGTTAATTTGGTCGCTGAATCGATGAAACTTCGTATCTAGGCTATGAGCTAAATATGACTAACCTTAGAAGCTATCTATCTAAAAATTGACCACACAAACACGTGCAGTTTGTGGATTGCCCTCAATTCTATTGGGACAGTTGGCTAAAAATGGTAAGGATTTAAATTTCCCTTGTTTTTGATCAGCTTTTTACCAGAGCTATTTTTATGTTGCTAACCCTAAACTGCTGTACATACCAGCAGCAATGCCCAGTTAGCTAGCATTGGTTAGCTGATTAGCCTAATTGCCTGCACGCTATCGCTACATTTACCTGTTGATTTTTAGTCTACACCATAAGGGATCAAAAAACTAGGTTAAAAATGCGTTCTCCCAAGCACTAAGCAAGAAGGTATTGCAGAACGTAGTTAAATTGTATAGACTAAAGAGTTAACAGAATCAGTTTAAAAAATACAGGTATTGATTAAATCTTCAACTCCTGCTACTGGTAAGATTTTTGTATCTAATTTACACGCTAATTCTTCAATACTCATATCATCTAAAAATACCAATTCACCATGTTTGAGCATTACATTTGGCAGTAAAATTCCTTCTCCCAAATCTTGCCCTTGTAAGTTCAACAACAAATCATGACCAGTTAATAATCCCGTGACAGTGATACTTTGTCCCCAATAATCACTACATAAAGCACGCATATTTACTTCTAAACCTTCAACAGAATTTAAACGTTTCAAGATAGGTTTAAATGCGTTTTCTACTGCGTTGCCTACTACCCAAGTTAATTTTCTCTGAGGATAAACCTTTGGCGGTAGTAATTCTGTTGCGGCGGCTGCAAATTGCTTGATAAACAATTGAATGGAACCAACACCATTATCAATTTGAGGATACTCTTCATACTCAGATTCAGTTGGCAATTCCTCACCTGCAATCAAAAACCACTCATCGGCTAACCAAGCAACGCTGGAACCAAATTTTTGGCGAAATTGCCCTGATAGTGTTTTGACTTGAGAAATCACTTCTTTAGCTTTTTCCCTGGTTACAGGTATGAGTTCGTCTTCTTGGGGACGGAACCGTGTTAATCCGACTGGCACAACTGCCACCGATGCCACAGTAGGCACTTCACCAGTATGAAAGGATGCTAAATCTTTGAGAGTTTGCTCCAGATGTTTGCCATCATTTATACCAGGACAAACAACTACTTGAGCATGAATTTGTAGCCGCCTTTTTTTAAACCACTTGAGTTGCTCTAAGATTTGTCCCGCACGCTGATTTTTCAGCAGTCTAATTCTAACTTCGGGTTCTGTGGCATGAACAGAAACATATAAGGGAGACAAGCGCATTTGTTCAATCCGCTGCCATTCTCTTTCTGGCAAGTTGGTGAGGGTAAGATAAGAACCGTACAAAAAGCTTAGGCGGTAATCGTCGTCTTTAAAATACAAGCTGGTGCGCTTACCTGGTGGTTGTTGGTCGATAAAGCAAAATGGACAGCGGTTATTGCATTGAATTAAGCCATCAAATAAGGCTGTTTCAAATTCTAGCCCCAAGTCTTGGTCGTAATCTTTTTCGATTTCCAGACTATGAGTTTTACCAGCAGCGTCTAAAACTTCTAGTTCCAAGACTTCATCTGCACACAAAAACTGATAATCAATTAAATCGCGGGGACGTGTACCATTAATAGCAACGATCGCATCCCCGGCTTCAAAGCCAATCTCTGCGGCTATTGAGTCTGGAAGAACCTTAGTAATTCGGGCAGGATTAATTGTATTCATTGGGAATTGGGCATGGGGCATTGGGCATGGGGCATTAGTCATTTAGTTTGGACAAATGACCAATGACTAATGACTAATGACTAATAACTAATAACTATTATCCTTTCCAACCTGCTGCGATCGCAGCTAAAATAGCGCTACCGAACGCTAATCTATACCAAACAAAAATCAAAGTGTTTTTGGTTTGTAAGTATTTGATCAAAAATGCAATTGATAGGTAGGAAAAAATAAAGGTTGAAATAATCCCGACAATTAACAATCCAACAATGTTATCTGGCAACTGTTGGGCTTGAAATAAATTGAATATTTTTAGGCTTTTATACAGGGTAGCAATGGTAAGAGTTGGAAACCCTAATAAAAATGAAAATTTCGCCGCTGTATCGCGTTCTAATCCTAAAAATAAGGCAGTTGTCAACGTTGAACCAGAACGAGAAACACCGGGAATCAAAGCAAGTGTTTGTCCCAGTCCAACTAAAATACCATCCCGAATCTGCAATGAATCGAAACCTCGCTTGCGAGTGCCAATTTTTTCTGCTAACCCTAGTAAAATTGCCATAATAATTGACATAATGGCAATTATTAATGCACTCTCCGGTAGAATATCTTTTAAAATAAAACCGGTAATTAAAGCAGGTATTGTTCCTACTGCAATACCAACAAGAATTTTCCATTCCTCACGTTGCCAGTCTTTCTCTTTCAGCGCTTCGATTCCACCTTTGACAATACTAGAAATTAGTGACCAAAAATACCAAACAATAGCTATAACACTACCAAATTGAATTGCATCAACAAAATCTTTAGAACCTAGCTCTTTCCAACCAAATACCTTTGTCACAATCAGAAGATGTGCAGTGCTGCTGATGGGCAAAAACTCTGTAATACCTTGAACAATACCCAAAATAAAAGCTTGAATAAACTCCATATGCAATTAATACCTTTTTTCTGTTATATACATAATTATTTAGATGATGATGTTCTTTTATATACTCTCAATAGCACCTAGTCTTGTAGAAAAGTCAATTTGACTGAATCAATAACATCATCGAAGACGCTGACTATGTTCTTACACCCATCTCAATAAGTCAACGCAATTTCGGAAATTCATCAAACTTTAATATTTAGTGGACTCATGACAGTTCACTTTTTAATTTTCAAATTTTACCGCTCATCTTTCAGTAATCGCTCATTCACAATGCACTACAGAGGAGTTCTGTAAATAGTACAACTTTGAATAAATTAAGTATGGCGCAGGACGTTTTGTTTCGTTTATGCCAGCGCTCCCCGAAATTTCAGTATAATTACAATGCCCTAGGGGGGGATTTTAAAGTGTGATATCTTAAATAAGATAAAGTTTAGTAACAAATATTAAAAACATTGATTAATAATACACTGTCCTCCTACACTGCTTCTACCCCTTCTATTGATACCGAGTTGGATTTGGCTGATACTGGGCAGAATGGTATCAGGCAACTGGAATCTACACTCTCTTTTTCTCCCTCTCTCCCTTTATCTACTTCTGAGCGACAAACTTGGTTGGTGTTTGCGGCAGCCGTGTTTTTGGTAACAGTGCCAGTATTTATAGAAGCGCCAATAGTGCGATCGCTACCAAATCTGAGTTTAGCGCTTACAGCATTTTGGGTGTGGCTAAGTTTTAGCTTAATGTCACGGACTGCAACCTACGTCTGGGGAGATTTACTCTTAGGATTTAGCGGGAGTTGGTTAGCAGGGGCGATTTACTGGGGCTGGTTACGTTGGGAACCTTTATGGCATCTGCCAGTGGAATCTATAGGTTTACCGTTTGCTTGCTGGTGTCTAATGAAGAATTGGGGCAAGGTAGGTAGCTGGTTTTATTTAGGTTCTTTACTCGGTACAGCTTTAACAGATGTATATTTTTATCTAGTAGATTTGATGCCCTATTGGCGGCAAATTATGAGAGTAGATGCAGATGTAGCACCGCAAATCTTACAAAATGCCCTCATGCAAGTACAAACACCCTGGGGACAAAGTTGGGCAATAATTCTTGCCTTAGTGCTACTAACAGTCGGGATTTTCGCTTTAGGTCGAAATCAAAGGCACTGGTATGCCTTTGGTGGCGCAGTTTTAAGCACAATTTTGGTAGATAGCCTATTTTTGTTAGCGGCGATCGCAGCCTGAAAAAGGCCGGAGGTTGTAATCATCGTCTAGCCTTCTCTTACCGAAACTTTTTCCAGCCCAGTCTACTAGTCTGGCAAATTCATATTGACCGAAGAAAGGCAGGAGGCAGGAGGAAGAAAATATATTTTTGCCCTCTGCCACTTTCTTTCCAAGCCCCTAAATTTATTTATGGGGATCACCTCCTGCCTCCTGCCTCCGTTCTCCTGCCTCCTTAAGCACTACTACGGCACATCAAAAATGAGGCTGTAGATAATTAATTGGTTAAGAAATATTACATAACAGTTCATCACCATCAAGCCTTCTTACTAGGGTTTTCGGTATTAGATATCTGACGGTTTTGTGTCTGCTTGGCAGGTAGAATCAGCCACACCGAAAAGATTTCGTCTAGCGGGGAATGCTACCAGGATGATGGATAGAAGGCGATTGTAGCTATGCAAGCACTCTGACCACGATGAATATTTTTGGCAAAATTCCAGTCAAACCCAGTAACAGTAAATATTGTGGATATTAATACGCTGTATATTAGTTTCTGATGACTGCTGTGTTAATTAAGCTATCAGCTTTTGTCCTTTGTCCTTTATCCTTTGTTCTTAGCGCTCTCACGTAGACGCATTAGCGACTTCCCGCAGAGTATGACTAACGACTAATGACTAATGACTAATGACCACTGTTAGCTTAAAAATTTTATTGCTGTTTGATGGAAAGAGGTAGAAAATCGTGAAAGGATTAGCGCGTTTATTAACAGTGTTTAGTTTGTTACTTGGTTGCTGGGGATGGTTGGGAACAACTCAGATAGCCCAAGCTGCTAGTTTCAACAGTTTTGCTTTTCCCCAAGTCCCAGTTCTGGCAATTGAGCGGCAGAATCGGGCAGATAAGAAGCTAGGAACGGAATTTGGTAAAAAAATTGATTTGAATAATACCAACGTCCGAGCTTTTCAACAATTTCCAGGACTTTATCCCACCCTGGCTAAGAAAATCATCATAAATGCTCCCTACAAAAATGTAGAGGATGTATTGGATCTTCCAGGATTGAGCGATCGCCAAAAACAAACCCTGCAAGCTAACTTGGATAATTTCACCGTGACAGAACTAGAGCCTGCCTTTAACGAGGGAGACGATCGCTTTAACAACGGCATCTACAGATAACTGTATATGCAGTAAATGTAGCAAATAGCAGCCCACTTCTGATTCTAAGAAGTGGGACATGATATGAGTTATGAGTTAGGAGTTATGAGTTAGGAGTTATGAGTTATGAGTTATGAGTTAAAAATTCAAAACTCCTCACTTCTAACTCCTCACTTTTAACTCCTCACTCCTCACTTTTAACTCCTAACTTCCCCATTACCTTGTCTCAGATAGATATTCCTAGCCAATTTGATGTCTTAGTAGTCGGTGCTGGTGCCGCCGGACTCTACACAGCGCTGTGTCTACCAGAATCCCTGCGAGTCGGCTTGATTACTAAAGAAACTGTTACTTTGTCCGCCAGTGATTGGGCACAAGGTGGCATTGCCGCAGCGGTAGCCCCAGAAGATTCTCCGACGCTGCACATTGAAGATACGATCCAGGCTGGTGCTGGTTTATGCGATCGCACCGCTGTAGAATTTCTCGCCCAACATGCCCCTAGCTGTATTCAATCCCTAGTTAACTTGGGGGTAGCTTTTGACCGTCAAGGTCAAGCCTTGGCTTTAACTTTAGAAGCCGCCCATTCTCGCCGCCGTGTTCTCCACGCTGCGGACACCACAGGGAGGGAAGTTACCACCACTCTCACCACCCAAGTATTACGTCGCCAGAATATTCAAGTCATTCAGCAAGCTTTAGCTTTGAGTTTGTGGATTGAACCTGAAACTGGTCGCACTCAGGGAATTAGCCTGTTTTATCAAGGTAAAATCACATGGGTAAAAGCTGGTGCTGTGGTACTAGCAACTGGTGGCGGCGGTCAGGTATTTGCCCAAACTACTAACCCGGCTGTGAGTACGGGTGATGGAGTAGCGATCGCATATCGGGCTGGGTCCATCCTCCGCGATTTAGAATTTGTTCAATTTCACCCCACAGCCCTCACGAAACCTGGTGCTGATCGTTTCCTAATTAGTGAAGCGGTACGCGGCGAGGGGGCACATCTTATCGATAATGAAGGGCGGCGTTTTGCCTTTGACTACCACCCTGCGGGTGAACTCGCACCCAGAGATGTGGTTAGTAGAGCAATTTTCAGCCATTTACAACGCACTGCCCTTGATCTGGCAACTGCTCATGTCTGGTTGGATATGCGCCCCATCCCCGCCGACAAAATTCGTCACCGCTTTCCCAACATCATCAAAGTTTGTCAACATTGGGGCATTGATGTCTTCCATGAACCAATTCCAGTAGCACCAGCGGCCCATTATTGGATGGGTGGAATTGTCGCGGATCTGATGAATCGCACAAATGTCCCCGGTTTGTATGCAGTGGGTGAAACTGCTAGTACGGGAGTACATGGGGCAAATCGCCTTGCTAGTAATTCTCTGTTGGAATGTATTGTGTTTGGCGCACAGATGGGCCAAATTGAGTTGGAAAATATTGGGCTACCGTCAGAAACACCAGTGCTACCATTACAGAAATTTAGTCCTGATGCCAGTGAGTGGCAGATCCAGCAAGCACAGCTAGAAGCACTCAGAGAGAAATTACCACGTCTAGTGTGGGAAAGTGCTGGTATTTGTCGGGAACAATCAAAGTTGGAAAGTGCGATCGCTACTATTGAATCTTGGCAGCAAGATTTTGCTACTTTGCCTTTAAGTCAATTCTTGCTTGCTTTACATCCAGCAGAACCAGCTAGTTTTGACCTACCGGATGTTGAACGGCAATTGGGACTTTGGGCAGAAACCCGCAATTTATTAGATGTAGCTGATTTAATTCTCAAAAGTGCTGCTTTTAGAACCGAAAGCCGAGGCGGGCACTACCGTTCAGATTATCCGCAACCAGACCCAAATTGGCAAGTCCACACACTTGTACAAACACATCATTGGTGGAAATCTACTATATAAAAACTAGACAGGTCTGGGTACTGAATTTGTCTAAGTACTGTTTCTACATCAACACTCCACAATCTAAAATCTAGAATTGCCATCAGCGAGTGCCGCTACCATGCTGACTATCTGGGCCACCATAATTTGGTGGAATATATGTGTCTTGTGTGTCTTGTGAATTTACTTTGTGGGCGATTAAGGTGTTGCTACTACTAGTAGTGGCAAAAGTATTAGCACTTGCAGTACTGAATACACCTGTGCAAACGGCAATTTTCGGTATAAGAATGTAAGCACCTATACAGAATATCATCAACTTTGTGATTCGGAAGTTAGTTTTCATCGCTGTCAGTAAATTTACTAATTTTTCATTTCAAATTTATTTTTCTTGTCTATCGTATATTTACTGATGTTTTTGAAAAAAATATTTTAACTTTATGAGATTATTACTGTTGCGTACAAGTAATTATGGTATCTAGTTGTAGATTCACTTTAAATAACTGGTATTAAATAGTCTCTATACTTAAGTAGTATGATTAATGAGCCGTTTTTACATCAGTCTAAAGTTAGATATGTTGATAGATTACTGTGAGCATTTTACCAAATTCATGATTTATTAATATTGCCTTTATGTTTGTTAAGTATAAGCACGATGTTTACCAAATCACTGCTTCAGGCAAATATTAAATAATACTTATTTTATTGTATAGCTCTAATTTGATTAGAGTAAAGAACTATAAAGATAAAACAAGATAGTTAGCATATTATAAGGATTTTTAAAATATGGAACAAAGAAACACCGCTATATTCCGATTCCGTAGAAGTATATTTTTTATCAGTAAAAATATTAACCAGAGTAAAAATCTAGTGGCTTGTAATTCTTAATTAATTAAGCAAACTCGTAGCGATTTTTACCCAGACGCTTGGCACGGTACATTGCTGCATCTGCCTGTTTCATCAAAGTTTCACTGTCTTGACTGTTGTACGGGTAAACACTAATGCCAATACTGGCAGAGACTCGGATTGTATAGCCGTCCAAAACAATTGGCTTGGTAATACTGCTTAAAATTTTCTCAGCGACTTTAGCAGCTATTTGAACATTAGGAATTGCCCGTAAAATCACAGTAAATTCATCGCCACCCAAACGAGAAACCGTATCACTAGAACGTAAAGAGTTGCTGAGTCTTCCAGCGATAGTCATTAGCAAGCGATCGCCAGTCTCGTGCCCCAGAGTATCATTGACTTGCTTAAAGCCATCTAGATCAATAAACAGCAGTCCCAGTAACAAGTTGTTGTGTTGCGCCCAATGTAATGACTCGTAAAGTTGTTCAGCAAAAAATTTGCGATTAGATAAACCGGTGAGGGGGTCGTGATACGCTAAATAACGTAAGTGGTCTTCTTTGAGTTTTAATTCATTGTTAGAGCGAAATAGTTCAGCAGCAGTACGCTTCAGCTGCTCCTCCATCAGCTTGCGCTGAGTAATATCTCGGATCACCCCAACTAAAAAGAAATTGCCAGCTGAGTCTTTGTGGAGCGATCGCTTAGTGGCAATTTGATGAGTCTTTCCATCTGCATTTGTAAATTCTTCTTCATGTTCCTGGGGTTGCTGAGTCCGAAAAACCAGATCATCCTGTTGTCGAAACACATCAGCTTCCTGTTTAGAGAAAAAGTCATAGTCTGACTTTTCAATTAATAACTTCTTCGGATAACCGATAAATCGACAATATGCCTCATTTAAAACAATCCACTGGTGTTGTTCATTTTTCACAAAAATTGGATCAGGAATCGTGTTGATGACGTGATGCAAAAATTCCTTAGAACGTTTCCACTCTTCCTGCATGTGGGCAATATGACTGATCATCCAAATAGCTGAACTGCCAAAGCAAAACAGTGAGGGAATGAGTGGTAGCCACCAACCATACAAGAAAGCAACGTATGCACTTAGGGTAAATACAAAGCAAGAAACTAGGATACTAAGCAGGCTCCTAGTTGCATGTTGCATCCGCCATGTCGTCACGGCTCCTAGATAAGACCAGACAAAAATCCACAAGTATTCCACCAAGTCAGTCCAGACTTTGAGTAATGGTCTTCCATCAACAGCAGCAGAGATTAACTCACTAATAAAATAAGCTTGCAGTTGAATACCAGGTACAGGCTTTGCCGTACCCATTAGACTGCTGGAGTAAGGAATGAATACAAAATCCTGAAGACTGGGTGCGGTGGAGCCAATAAGTATAATCCGATCTTTGATTAAGTTTTCTTGGACTTTATCTGCCAGTACATCTTTCATCGATACCTGGCGAAAACTACAAAATTCTCCAGATGAACTTTGACATTCAGGTTTGGGAAAATTAGTCAAAATTTGGTAGCCTCTAGCATTAGCTCCCACATAAGCACCATCATTAGCCTCAAAACGAGTAAATGCTGCCTTACCCAATTGCAAATACTCAGGATTACTTTTTGCTTTGCTAGGAGTAATATCTTCTGACTCTAAATACAACAAAGCCAGCTTCAGGGCAAAACTTTCGTGTACTTTATTATTGATATGCCAATATAACAAGCTGCGACGGATCTTACCATCAGGGTCATACAGTACGTTATTAAAACCCACTTGGTGGCGACTCAGCCCAGGTGGAGGTAAAACTCCAATGCTTTTATTTTTATCATTTGCCAGTAATTCAATCCCAACCAAGTTAGGCATTGACTTATAAGCATTACGCAGTTCCTTATTCCCAGGCTCCACTGGCAAATTTCTGTAGATATCTAAGCCAATAGCACGGGGTTTGTGGACATTTAATTTTTGCAACAACAGGGCAATTTTCGCATCTGGAATCGGCCATGAACCTACTTCGTCTAAATAGGCTTCATCAATCACTACAATCGTAATACGTTCTTCTGGCGGTTCATTTGGACGTAAGTGAAAAAATTGATCCAAAGCTGCCAACTCCAAAGATTGCAATAATCCGATGGAGCGCAAAAGTAGGACGCAGACTGCAACGCTGGCCGCAGTAATCAATTCTCTGTGTCCTCGACTAAGCGATTGTTTCAGTTCAAAGATTAACTTTACAAAACGCTTGCCTAGCTGCTGATTCATTCCCATTACCTAGTAGGCAGAAATATTCTCTATCTCCTCTAGCTATTAACTATCGGACTAACATAGCTCAAAGGGGAGCTAAATAGAGTTTCTAAGAGTTTTTTCAACTCAGCAAGGTTATTTAAGACATCGTAGTATTTGTGATGTAACACCATACATTGAGGCCAATTATCTGACCAAAGGGCAACCGGGACTTTTATGGCGATCAGCACAGATTAATAAATGCCGAAAACCTTGTCTGGTTAAGCTTACTCAATTAAAATTGCACATTTGTGATCAATTAGGTATTTTCCTGAGAATTATGGTAACTCCCAACAGATACACCTTTGGGTTCGGCGCTGACATGATTACATCCCAAGGTGGCTCCCAAGTGCTGTAAAAAGAAATTAAAGTATACATTGTTTTAAAGTAAAAATACTTGATTAATTTCCCTTAGCGTCAGGTGTTTGCAAATAAAAGCCGTAGGAAAATTGATAATTGGGTATCGGACAACGCTTATTATAAGAGAAACCAGGTGGGAAGAAGTAGGAATAAACTCTTACCAAAAACAAAAAAGCCAACTGGAAACAGACATTGCTGTATTCATCCAGTTGACTATTAGATGTAAACTACACCGTACAGCTAGGTTGGTGTAGGCTACTTAATGGATTGAAAACCGCAGATGAAGTCTCTGCAAGTCAATTATTTGAAATACTTGAAGTTACGAGGCCCTGTGTAGGCAGAAACTTTCGCTAGTTCCTCTAAGTTTTGAACTCCGCTATAGCTTTTACCATTGATAATCCAAGTGGGAAAGCCTTCAATTTTTGCGGCTTGACAAACTTCGGGTTGAGCTTTGAGTCCATCGGCAGCGCACTCTACCTTAATATCATTGTTGACTATTTCCTCAGCTTCTTTACCAAAAAGCAGCTTTTGTTCATGACAGTGAGGACACCAGTAAGCACTGTATTGCTTCGCGCCTACTTTCGCTAGATGGCTTGCTAAAGCTATTTCTGCTTCACCAGAAGTAGTGGTAATTTCCCAACCAAATGCTGGGTTAGGTTTTACATTGGGAGTAAAGGAAATTTTTACAGGTTGTCCAGGAGTTCCGGGTGTAACCTGTGATTGATTCACACCAGCATAGACGCCTAAAGTACCAATCAGTGTCACCATGCCGACAATCAGAGCGGTAAATAAGATTTGTCCAATATCTTCCCAAGTCCGGCCGAGAATCGTCAGTACCAAAAGACTGAGGGAGAACAAAGCTGAACCGATACAGTAAGGACAAACAGCTTTGATTTGAGATGCCAGCACGTACATTAAGTAGCCGCTAAAGACAGACATAGCGATCGCACCCACCAACAGCAACCACCATGTCCAATTTTCCAATTGTTTACGGCTATTGTTTTCCCCCGATTTAAATACCAAGGGAGCCAAAGCGAATACCACCATACTGATGTATGCCAAAAATCCAAACAAAGCTAACGGCTGACCAAAAACCGTTGCCCAAGGACTGGAAAGCACATCATTACAGCCCTTAGCACCAGCTTCTGCCACACAGGCGGCAGTGCCTCCGGTTAACTTTTCTATGGTGAGATAACCTGTGATCAGGGCACCACATCCAGCGATCGCGGCAATCAATGGACGTGACCATTTATGAATCCAAGGAGTAGAACGACGGCGAATCATAAATTGCTATTGGTTAATGGGCATTGGGCATTGGGCATTGGGCATTGGGCATTGAAAAGAGGCAGAGGGGCGGGGTGCTCTTAGCAGAGGGGAAAACTCTTCTCCCTTACTCCCTGCTCCCTGCTCCCTTGCTTCTTTCCCATTCCCCATTCCCCATTCCCCATTCCCCAATTAAGAATGTAACTTCACTTGTTCTGCTGATTTGCTTTCACCTTTGGAGTTCCAATTGCGACGGGCGGCTTCCACAAATTGACTGACGCGAATAGGGTCAATTGGTTGCTCTATCCGTCCGTGACGTTTCAGGGAACTGGAAACGATTACACCATCTGCTGCCTGCATCAATGTATCAATATTTTCCCAATTGGCCCCGCTACCGATGAACACTGGTGTGCCGTTTGCTGCGCCACAAGCTAGTTCCAAATCTTCTAAGTTAGGAGGACTACCAGTAGCCCAACCAGATAAAATCACTGCGTCTGCTAAACCTCTTTCAATGGTGTCTTTCACGGCGACTGTGAGATTTGGAGAACTCAAAGGACGGGCGTGTTTCACCAACACATCGGCCAGGATTTTAACATCAGAACCTAACTCCCGTCGATAACGGAGTAACTGATGGGCTTCTCCCTCAATTAATCCTTGGTCGGTTGCCATCACCCCTGTGAGGACATTGACGCGGATAAATTGCGCTTGCACACAGCTAGCGATCGCCATTGCACTTTTGCCATCGTTTCGCAAAACATTTAAGCCTATAGGCAAAGTCACCAAATTCTGTATCCGCTGCACCACAATGGTCATGGCACTCACAACCACTGGATCAACTTGGTTTTTGGTAAATGGCGCATCGAAAAAATTCTCGACAATCAGCCCGTCAACCCCTCCACTTGCTAAGGCTGCGGCTTCTTGTTCGGCACGATCAATCACTGCTTTTAGGCTACCTCCCCAACGGGGTGAGGTAGGCAGTGGTAGCAGGTGAACCACGCCAATAATTGGTGAGCGAGTTTTAAATATCTGATATAAGTCCACGTCTTTAATCCGCCTCGCGGAGTCCAGAGTCCAGAATTTTTTGACTATTGAACGCCAGTTCAACACCACTCCCCTGAACAGAGAAAATCTCTATAGGGAGGTGGCTCTTCAACGGGGAAAACCCCGCACGTGACTGGCTCCTCTTGACCCTTGACTCTTGACTTTTCATTAACTAGTCAAATGTGTTTTATGATAGTCGGTTTACTGCCTCCTTCCTAAGATGGAAATTGGCGTGAAACCTCCCATAAGATATGTTAAGATAAAACCTGGCTACAAGAGGAGTTTGCCACTCACTAGACGCAAGGCAGCTTTCCGTGGTTTAGGCGTCTCGTCCGCGCATTGTCGTAGGACTTGCCAATCGCCAGGTTAGCATTACTGCTTTATAGGCGTAGTCGCTTTCGTCGATTTCCCTGAGGGTAGCGACTTCTCACAACAAGCCCTTTGGGCGGCTTCCCGATGGGTAAATTAACAACGCACACGCTGTGGTAATGTAAAATACCAATAGGCGAATTGTTAAAAAAGATTACAAGTGTCAAATGTACCCAAAGACACTTCAATTTACCCTGGGGAACAGATTGATAAAAATATCATAACATGGCCTCTATTTTTATTTATTGATAGGGTCATAAGTCCACGGACAATTACTGACAGTGGAAATCTACTGCATACTGTTATCTGAAGGATAGTGATAGAAAAAAGCGAAATTAGCGCTGCAATGTTTGACTACAAGAAGAAAAAAATGAAGATATTTTCAAAATATGGGTGATAAGCCAACAATTGCCATTTCTCACCTGGGCTGCGAGAAAAATCGAATTGATACAGAACACATGCTGGGAATGCTCGTGGAAGCAGGCTACGGCGTAGATACAAATGAAGAGTTAGCAGATTACGTTATTGTTAATACTTGTAGTTTTATTGAAGCTGCGCGGCAAGAATCTGTCAGAACTTTGGTAGAACTGGCAGAGGCAAATAAAAAGATCGTAATCACTGGCTGTATGGCGCAACACTTCCAAGAACAACTTTTGGAAGAGTTACCCGAAGCAGTAGCCGTAGTGGGTACTGGCGATTATCACAAAATTGTAAATGTAATTGAGCGTGTTGAACTTGGCGAGCGGGTCAAACAGGTTAGTATCGAACCAACCTACATTGCCGATGAGACTACACCGCGCTATCGTACTACAACCGAGGGCGTAGCTTATCTACGGGTTGCAGAAGGATGTGATTATCGTTGTGCATTTTGTATCATTCCTCATCTTCGAGGGAACCAGCGATCGCGTACTATTGAATCTATCGTCGCCGAAGCGGAGCAGTTAGTTAGTCAAGGGGTAAAGGAAATTATTCTAATTTCCCAAATCACCACTAATTACGGTTTGGATATTTACGGTCAACCAAAATTAGCGGAATTGCTTCGCGCTTTGGGGAAAGTAGATATACCGTGGATCAGAATGCACTATGCTTATCCCACGGGACTAACCCCAGATGTGATTGCGGCGATCCAAGAAACACCCAACGTCTTGCCTTACCTGGATTTGCCCTTGCAGCATTCCCATCCAGATGTTCTCCGCGCCATGAATCGTCCTTGGCAAGGGCGCGTAAATGATGGGATTATAGATCGCATTAAAACGGCGCTACCAACAGCCGTAATGCGGACAACATTTATTGTTGGTTTCCCAGGAGAAACAAGCGAGCATTTTGAGCATCTACTAGAGTTCGTTCAGCGGCATGAATTCGATCATGTTGGTGTCTTCACCTTTTCCTCTGAGGAAGGAACCCCAGCTTACAAACTACCAAATCACTTGCCCCAAGAAGTGATGGACGATCGCCGATACCAACTGATGGAACTCCAGCAACCGATTTCTCAAAAGAAAAATCAACAGGAAGTAGGCAAAATAGTCGATGTCCTGATTGAGCAAGAAAATCCTGAAAGTGGTGAATTAATCGGTCGTTCAGGTAGATTTTCCCCAGAGGTTGATGGTCTGGTGTATGTCAAAGGCCAGGCAAGATTAGGAACCATCGTGCCAATAGCGATTCACCACGCTGATACATACGACCTCTATGGTCAAGTAGTCAATAACTAAATTGTCATTTGTCTTTTGTCCAAAGTCCATTTGTTAAATGACCCTTACAGATTCATCCTTATATTAAGGTCAATGCTGCATTAATAGCAGTTTTCATGAGGGTTTACCTGAAGTTCGGAGACTCACTCGTGAGCATAGTTTCTCCAAAAATTGAGGCTTTGCTATCGCCCTTGGCTCACTAACTAGCCAATAACTAATGACTAATGACTAATGACTAATGACTAATGACTAAATGACTAATCCAAAAATCCTTACAAAAAATTTAGGAGAATTAATGACTCTTTCATTCCAAGAACTAGGCATTTCCCAAGAACGTGTCGCACAACTAGAAAAAATCGGTTTTACCGAACCCACCAACATTCAAGTCCAAGCAATTCCCCAATTGCTGAATGGTCGTGATGTAGTCGGTCAATCTCAAACTGGAACAGGCAAAACGGCAGCATTTTCACTGCCAATTTTAGAGCGGCTAGATATTAATCAAAGAGCCGTACAAGCCATAGTTTTAACACCAACTCGTGAATTAGCAATGCAAGTTCACGATGCGATCGCCCAATTCATCGGTAATGAAGGATTGCGGGTGTTAGCAATCTACGGTGGTCAATCAATTGACCGTCAAATGTTACAACTCAAACGTGGCGTTCACATGGTCGTGGGTACTCCAGGACGGGTGATCGATTTGCTAGATCGCGGCTGTTTAAAGCTCGATCAAGTGAAGTGGTTTGTGTTGGATGAAGCTGATGAAATGTTGAGCATGGGCTTTATCGACGATGTGATCAAAATCCTCTCGCAAGCGCCCGTAGATCGCCAAACAGCTTTATTCTCGGCGACAATGCCACCATCGATTCGGATGTTGGTGAACAAGTTCTTGCGATCGCCTGCAACTGTCACCGTTGAGCAGCCAAAAGCCGCTCCCAACAAGATTAATCAAGTAGCTTACTTGATCCCCCGCCACTGGACAAAAGCCAAAGCTTTACAGCCAATTCTGGAAATGGAAGATCCAGAAACAGCTTTAATCTTTGTTCGCACCAGACGCACAGCCGCCGAACTCACCAGTCAGTTGCAAGGCGCTGGTCACAGTGTCGATGAATACCACGGTGACTTGTCCCAACAAGCGCGGGAACGGTTATTAATCAGATTCCGTAACCGTCAAGTTCGCTGGGTGGTAGCAACTGACATTGCAGCAAGAGGGTTAGATGTCGATCAACTCTCCCATGTAATCAACTTCGACTTACCCGATAGCGTAGAAACTTACGTTCACCGCATTGGTCGTACTGGTCGTGCTGGTAAAGAAGGAACAGCAATTTCTTTAGTACAACCATTTGAGCGCCGCAAACAGCAAACATTTGAACGTCATAACCGCCAAAGTTGGCAAGTACTGACGATTCCCACACGCGCCCAGATTGAAGCAAAACACATTCTGAAATTGCAAGAACTGGTGCGGGAAGCTTTGACAGGTGAGCGTTTGGCTTCATTCTTGCCCATTGTCAGCGAATTGATTGAAGAATACGATGCTCAAGCGATCGCCGCAGCTGCACTACAAATCGCTTACGATCAAACTCGCCCCGCTTGGTTGAGTTCAGATGTGGAAATTCCCCAAGAAGAATCCTCTGCTCCCAAACCCAGACTTGGCAAGCGTCGTGAATCATCTTCTAGCGATCGCCCCCGTGCTGCGTGGAAATCAGATAGCAGCAATGGTGAAGAAAGACATTCTTCTCCCAAGCCCAAACTACGGACAAGTGGACAGGATTCTTCTGCATCCCCTAGTAAAAAGATAGGTTCACCTATAGCTAGAGAATCAGCTTCTTAGTCAACAGTTAGAAGTTAATCAATTTTGGATTTTAGATTTTTAGATTTTTTCTTCAATCCAAAATCCAAACCTAAAATTGGAGAGTTGAGAGTTAGGAGTCAAGATTTTGACTTTGGCTCTTGACTTTTTGGCTTTTTGGGTAATTTTTTCTACTAGTTTGTAGGAAGATAAAAGAGGAGTCAGAATTCAGAATTCAGAATTCAGAATTGGTGAATACTCTACCCATAAAGGGATAAAGTAATAATCAAGGAAAAATATTTAATACTAGTTTCGCCCACCAGGGGCGTTAGCGTAGCGGGACGTTCGCGGTAGCGTCTCGTAGAGAAGTACGGTTTTAAACCAATATTCATAGAATTCATGCTGAATTCTGACTCCTGAGTTCTGAATTCTTCTTATAAATTACAGATGCATTCTTAGTGGTCTTATGTTCACTATTCCAGACTTAGAGCAATTACAAGCAGAGCATCCAGAATGGCAGATGGAGCTAGTAGACGGAAATATATTTCTTATGGGGCCATCAGATTATGAGTCAGAGGAAATTGGTGCTGAGTTAGTTAGACTACTCGGCAACTGGGTACGCCCACAAAGACTAGGACGGGTAACAGGTTCTAGCGCTGGCTTCATTTTGCCTACATTAGAAACTGAAAACGGGAAAGAAGCTGATAACGAAAAACGAAATCTCCGCGCTCCCGATGTGTCTTTTGTTCGTGCTGATAGACTGAAAACAAGCAAGCGCGACTTTGTAGAACTCGTACCTGACTTGATGGTAGAGATAAAATCTAAGTCAGACCAGATCAAACCACTGGTAGAAAAGATTCAGCTATTCTTACAACTCGGATCTACAGTTGGTATCCTGATTGATCCTGACAAATTGACGCTTACAGTTTATCGACTCAATCAAGAACCAATAGTTTTGCAGGATAACGATGAACTGACACTACCAGACTTATTACCAGGTTGGGAGCTAGTAGTGTCAGAAATTTGGCCTCCTGTGTTTGAGTAGTTCAAAAATACTACAGCCAAGGACGACTAACTAGTTCTAACTCTGCAACTTCATCGTCGCTCAATTTCCAGCCTAAAGCACCAGCATTTTGTCGCACGTGTTCGGCCGTTTTCACCCCAGCAATGGGAATAACGTTCCCCTGAGCAATTAACCAGTTGAGAGCAACTTGGGCAGGGGTGCGATCGTATTTTTCCCCGAAATTGCGTAGCAAAGATATCACTGGGGCAATTTTTTGCAGACCTTCTTTCTTAAATCGCGGGTCTATTTTCCTCGCACCAGTGGGGGTTTCAATACTCTCAATGCTGTACTTTCCAGTGAGTAATCCTTGTGCTAAAGGACTATAAGCCAAGATAGTCACACCCAACTCACGCGCAGTTGCGATAATACTTTGGCTTTCAACTTGACGACTGAGTAAAGAATAGCGCACTTGGTTCACAGCCAAAGGCACTCCACGGGTAGCCAATATTTGATGCGCGTCTCGCATTTGCTCTGCGGAGTAATTACTTACACCGACTGCGGCAATTCTGCCCCGCTTCACTTCATCTGCTAGGGCATTCATCAAAGTTTCTTGACTTAAAAAGAAGGCAAAAGGCCAATGCACTTGATACAGGGCGATTCGCTCTAATTGCAAGCGTTTGAGGCTAGCTGTTAAAGCATCAGAGACGGATTGGGCTGTAAATCGCCACGGTAGAGGGCCAAATTTTGTGGCAATTTGTACAGATTGTTGTGTCTGTTGCAGAAATTCTCCCAAAAATTTCTCTGATAATCCCATTCCGTAGACTTCAGCTGTATCAAAGAAGGTAATACCAGCTTCTAAGGCTGCGGTAAAGGCTTCTTGTAACTGTTCTGGGCCATAGCGATCGCCATAATTCCAAAATAGTTTATCACCCCAAGCCCAAGTGCCGATGCACAAGGGTGTAACAGATGGGCCATTTTGCCCCAATGTGATGTTTTCCACGGTTGCAAAATTTGATTTATTTACATTTCTTTACTTTTATAGTGTATCGTTATAGACAAGATTGGGTGCGATCGTCACCACTTGGCTACAACTTGTGTTGTGCGTAGGCGTAGCTCGTCGTAGACATCGCGCCTTGTATAAAAATTTAAAATCTGAATCAAACTCGCATAAACAAGATCCCCGACTTCTCCAAGAAGTCGGGGATCTGCGATCTGCAATTCTCACAAATCAAATAGGATTGCTATAGTTGAGTGTATTTACTTGTATTTATGAATTAGATGATTTATCCTGCTTGGCTTTTTTGATTAATTCCATGTAGACATTAATCTCACTAATTTCGATATCATGCTCAACTCTGGTTACTTTCCATTTCTCCTTTTTTAGGTAAACTTCCTCTCCTACTCTGGGAGTAAATTGAAGATCATAGAACTTTTTGAGAAAATCTTTTTGATTTTCTTCCCACAATATTACTTTGACTGGTTCTTTACTCATTGCTTATGCCTTTTTGGTTACTAGATGAAGCTAAGTATTTTGATGACATACATACGGCAAGTTTATCTTACTAATTCAATGGAATAGCGTAGTTAAAACCACATTTTAATATTGATATTTTTATCTGGCTTGATTGCACTCAATAAAGTTACAGTAGTGTAGGAGCAACATTAGCTCTTGCTATAGCAGATCATACAAAAATGAGAGCTTTTTTGGGATGTTTTGCTACTGCTTTAGTATCTATTCGTTCTGTAATTCCAGTAGCCAAATGGTCTGCTTTTCATCAAAGTTTAGCAGGAGAGGGAAGAAGTTTGCTGATTAGACTTAATTATAGTAACAGTGCCAATAAACCTGCTGAATTGGAAGAAATTGTAAAGGCTTACGAAAGAGCAATATTACATGCGAGTACAGACCAACCGACTGTTAATTCAGTTATTAGTCCTACACCAGATTCAATTGTCAGTCCAAACCCAGAAATAAATACTAAACCTTAATCCCAATAAAAATGCTTAATTAAATTTTTAAATTTTTTAAAATTCTATTTTAGTGTAACATCTATAGAAAAATTACTTATTAAATAGTTTAGCTATGACCACTTTTGTGTCTCCTCCAGATCCGAATTTTTCCTCTGCCAAAGCAATGGAACTGGCTCACCTCATTGAGCGAGCCTACCAACAATACGATTGCTACGATAATAAAAAGCCTTGGTTGCCTGAAGCAACCAAAAAGTTAGTTGGCTCTACAGCTTTCGTTACAAATGTTCAGGATCTTGATCAAAATAATTTTCAAGGCAAAGTGGAGTACGAAATTCTAGACATTTTAAAATTTACAGGTTTTTGGTGGACACAACCAGAAACTGTTCCCTTCGGTTTTATTGCAAAACGTTTGCCTAACCCTCCACAAGGTACAAATGAGGAGATTTTTGTTGTTTTCCGTGGTACACGCGAGTGGCAGGAGTGGTATCGTAACTTTGACTTCGCTCAGGACATATTTTTGGGGAAGGAGAACTTGGGCCAAGTAAGCAAAGGTTTTCATGTCATTTATACCCGTGCCATTCAACATGGAGAATTACTGCGCTATGAGTTCGACACAACTGGAAGTATCAAGTATAAGGACGATCGGGATTTATACTCACAGCTTCTAGAAGTTGTTAGGAGACCTACACAGGGAAATGAACGCGCAATTGCAGACGTTGTGTATCAAACGTTAACCCAACACTGCAAGCCAGGTCAGTGCAAAATTTTTGTGACAGGGCACAGCTTAGGAGGAGCCATAGCAACTTTAGCAGCACGTCACATTAAGGAGATAGGATACGATCTTGATCTCTACACATTTGCGAGTCCCCGCGTTGGAGCTCCAGATTTTGCTAAGGGGTTTCAAGGAATAAATTGCTATCGCATTGCTAATAGCGAAGATGTTGTTATAGTTGTTCCCGGAGGGACAGAACGAATAATTGGTGATGAGATGTTACAGGATGAAGGAGTATTGGGGGGATCTATGACAAAGGCACGCAGAAAGACGACTACTTTTCTTGACAAGCTAGTTGATTTGCTGCCAACTCCATTATTTGAACAGGTTTACCAGCATATTGGAACCCCTCTTTACTTCACGAACCAGACAGGGGCTGTTTCCTCTAACCACAATATGTTCCTGACTTATCGTTCAGCAATTCCAAATTAATGCACGGTAAACCTAAGCAAGAAGGTTGTATTGCAGATACCTAATTAAAAATGTACGTTATTCCACGGCGTTAAGGACATTTTTGGGCGAGTGTAGAGGGACTATGCAAATGTTAGAGACTGGAGTCCCCTGCTGCCAAGTTTCAACTCTGATGAAATCATGAGCATCTTAATTTGTCACATTTTGGCGCGATCGCTCTAGATACCATAAAAGGGCAATTGAGGATTTTAATCAAGCTCTCCTCATTTTGCCAAAATATGACAACAGACATGAAATGCCCATTCTATGTATTTTGTTGTGTGGCAAGCTGGACAGCTTCTATATCAACATTGAGATGTTGAGCAATCTCCTCCATACTCATCCCTGTTTTTAGTAACAGAGGGACGGTAAGTTTCAACATTTCAGTTTTCCGTTCTTCTCGACCCTCAGCTTTCGCTTCTTGATAAACTCTTGTTTGCTCCAAAGTCAATCCCAGCATAGCTATAACTTCCTCATTCTATGTGGTTGACTGTGCAGCGATCTGGACAGCTTCTATATCAACATTGAGGTGTTGAGCAATCTGCTCCACACTCATCCCTGTTTTTAGTAACAGAGGGACGGTAAGTTTCAACATTTCAGCTTCCCGTTGTTCTCGACCTTCTTCTCGACCTTCGGCTTTCGCTTCCTGATAAACCCTTGTTTGCTCCAAAGTCAGTCCTAGCATAGCTTCAACTTCCTCTCTACTCAATGAAGAAAACTTATAAACGGCGATTGTGGTGATGATGTCTAGTATTTCGTTTTGCGGCAGTGTGTCCGTTTCTTCTAATTTTACTCGCTCAATTAATTGCTTTGCTTGCTGTGCCATCACTTCATCCGATGCTAGAGTCAACTGCATCAAGTTGATACCTATTGGCTGCTGATTAGTCGCGCCTAACTCATCTAAATAAATTCGCTGCACTTGGTCGCTGTTGAGAAATATTCGATGAGTTTTTTGATCTCTTGGTTCCAATGAGCGTGATGAAAAAATTACTACACAGAACCAGTCATCGTATTGAGAGCGATTTCGGTTCAGGTACATCAGCGACTCGGTAAAGAACCGATGATAGAGGGCTTCATCTCTTTGGAATTGAACTTCAGCAAAAAAGATCACCTTGGATGTTGCATTCTCTGGAGGTAAAAATACACCATCGATGCGAAAAGCGGTTTCTTTGACTTCAAGTGATTCAAATCGATAGTTTTGCCCTTGCAGAGGAGGATTATCAACCAGTTCAAAGAGTAACCCTGGAAAGCGCTTAAAAATTTGATAGTAAATGGAGTCTCGTTTCACTACTTCATCCTAAAATTCTCTCGTTATGCGTAGGCGTAGCCCGTCGTAGACATCGCAGATTACAACCAAGCTCTAAAGATTAATCCTAACTTGGCTGAAGTTTATGCTAATCGAGGTGTATAATTATTTGCCAAATAACTGCGATCGATCGCCTCTGGCGGGACAAAACGCCATCGCAACTTCAACTTTTCGTTCGCTGATTTCGAGCGGGTAGGGTTTATCTTTATTAAAAGAGAGAAATTAAATCCTATAAACTATACGAAAAAGTAGCTATGGCAAGCGGTGAAGTATTTGATACCAAAACAAAATCCCTATCTGTGCCAAGAGTAAACCTGCTGACCATGTTCCGGCTGGGTTTATTTCAGATGGGGTTGAGCATGATGTCAATCTTGACTCTGGGGGTACTCAACAGAGTCATGATTCAAGAAATAGCAATTCCGGCGACGCTGGTATCAGTAGTTTTAGCACTGCCTTTATTTGTTGCTCCTTCACGGATCTGGTTTGGCCAGATTTCCGATGCTAAACCTTTATGGGGATACCACCGCACAGCTTATGTTTGGGTAGGCGCAGCAATATTTGCGATCGCAGCATTTTTAGCTGTACAAGTAATGTGGCAGATGAATCTTGCTGGAAATAGTTCAGGTGCTTGGGTATGGACAACCCAAACAATCGGTTGGACAGCACTTTTGGCTTTAGTTTTCGCTGTCTACGGTCTAGGAATTTGTGCTAGCGGTACTGCCTTTGCTGCTTTGTTGGTGGATATATCTGAAGAAGATAACCGTTCTAAAGTAGTCGGTGTGGTTTGGTCGATGCTAATGGTGGGGATTATTGTTGGGGCGATTATTAGTGCCAGCTTGCTGAAACAGTTAACGCCAGAAGCAACTGTAGAAACCTTGCAGCCAGCAATTAACCGATTGTTTACTATCGTCCCTGCAATTGTATTTGGTTTAGCGATCGCAGCAACATTCGGCGTAGAAAAAAAGTACTCTCAATACTCAACCCGTTCCACACTGGTGAATCGGGAAGATAGCATCACTCTAGGCAATGCTTGGAAAATATTGACAGCTAGCCCACAAACAGGTATATTTTTCACCTTTTTACTGGTGATGACTATCAGTTTGTTTATGCAAGACCCGATTTTGGAACCGTATGCGGGTCAAGTGTTTAAAATGCCCCTGGCGGAAAGTACCAAATTAAATATTTTTTATGGAACGGGTCTACTGATTGCTTACGGCGTTACGGGCTTTTTCATAGTCCCGCGTTTGGGTAAGCGCAGAACTGCACGTTTAGGCTGTATGTTGGTGGCATTCTGTGCAATATTGCTCGGCATATCAGGATTTACGGCTAATGCAGCAGTTCTCAAACTAGGTTTGGTCTTATTCGGTTTAGCCACAGGTTTCTTAACAACGGCTGCAATTAGCTTGATGTTGGATCTTACCGCAGCGGAAGCCGCAGGTACATTCATTGGGGCATGGGGATTAGCGCAGTCTCTTTCTAGAGGTGTGGCGGTAGTAATCGGAGGTACAGTTTTGGATATTGGACGCCAGCTGTTACCTAGCCCAGAGTTAGCTTATGGACTGGTATTTGCTCTAGAAGCCGTGGGAATGGTGGTATCGATTTGGTTTCTGAATCGGGTGAACGTTACAGAATTTCAAACAAGTGCCAAACAAGCGATCGCATCTGTTTTAGAAAGCGATTTAGACTAAACTGTATAGGGCATGGGGCATCCCTTCGACTTCGCTCAGGGCAAGTGGGCATGGGACAAATGACAAATGACAAATAACTAATGACAAATGACTAAATAACCAATGAATGATTTTTGGACAACAATTCTGGATTTTGCCCAAACTACCACTACCAGGGTGGGCAAGCAGCTATTGCAAGATTTTGGGCCCCCCCCCCCCCCCCCCCCCC
>NZ_JAWJTF010000315.1:0-2309 GCF_048836525.1 Nostoc sp. CALU 546 | reverse complement strand
ATTGAACCTTGAAACTTTCCTCTCCCACTCTTAGCTCTCCAGGCAAAGCCTAACTTTGCCGTTCGCAGATGTCATATTTTTAGATAGTTGCAAACAGGGTTACGTATTGCACATCCTAAATTGATTCCCAAATTTTGCATCTTTATCTTTAGCTTATTTTCGGGATTGAGAAATTTTGGTATTCCTTTCTTATAGAGTAATATTGACCGAATTTTGAAGGCTTTATAATTTCCCAATCAAATTTTAATGATTACGACTTCGATTCCAACTTATTTTAATCAATTTAGCCTAAGTTAACTGGCGATCGCTGATGGTACGCCTCAATTTTTATAACAAAATTCTCAAATTTAGATACACTTATACATATTTAGAAACACAATCCAATCCCAACTGTGTTTCTATTTAGTTCAAAATTTGACTAACCTAGTCATCAAATCAGCACTCTGTAAGGGGAATTAAATAAATCGATTATGAGTTAAATTTATAACTAAGCAATTTTACTATGCCCAAACATCAGAGAGAATGACACTTTTTACTGTTATTGAACGTCAATTGTCAGGAAGTGAGTAGTAAACTTTAGTAACGAATACTAACACACGGTTATTTTAGATAACAGATTTATATTTTGGTAGAGGAAGCCCAATTATGCGACGTATACTTTCCGCTTTAGCCGTGACTAGCTGTTTAGTTACTGTATTTCCAGCCCTGACTTGGGCGCAAAGCTTACCCGGATTTACGCTGTTTAGCGGCGTCAAAAGCGAAAATCAACTGCCCTTCCGGTTAGATTTTGGTGGACAAGCTAATGGTTGGGATCGATACAGATTAAGGATTCCAGCCCAAAGAATGAAATTGGCTGTTGGTCAATTTGCCATTAACTACCCTGATTATTACAAAGGAACTTTTGACCAGAACAAAATTGAAGTCCGAGTCAAAGGCAAAGCAGTTCCACTTTCTGAGGTGAAGTGGGACAAAGAAGGTAAGCTGATTAATATTTTTCCCCAAGAGCCTGTACCAGCAGGTAGCCCAGTTGAGGTAGTCTTCTCTAATGTGAAAAACCCATCCTTCGGTGGAGTTTACTATTTTAATTGTCAAGTACTCTCCCCTGGCGATGTGCCACTGCTGCGCTACATGGGAACATGGATTTTGAGCATCAATTAAATTTGGGGAGTGAAGAAGGGAATAGGTTACATACAGATTATTCCCTATCATCTCTCCCCTAATCTAATTCCCAATTCAATGATAAAGTGATAAAATTAGAGATTGTGAGTTTTTATAAAAATCACCTAAGAGGAGAACAGTATGAAAAGAACACTGGGCGGCACTAGCCGTAAGAGAAAAAGAACCTCTGGTTTTCGCGCTAGGATGCGGACACCAGACGGCAGAAACGTGATTAGCGCCAGAAGAAAAAAGGGGCGTCACCGTTTGGCCGTTTAGGGCATATCAAGCTATAAAGAGCATCAGTGGCTTTGCCCAAAGCAAATCGGCTAAAATCCCGCAAGGATTTCCAGGCAGTTTTCCGGGAAGGAATTCGGCGTCATGGCTCTTATTTGACATTAAGAGCCTTAAAACCGTTGTATTCATCAAAACCTTCTTTGGACACTGCCACCCAGGCTACACAAATAATTGACTCAGCACGTGTTGTCAGTACGCGGATTGGCATTTCCATAAGCACAAAAGTCAGCAAAAGGGCAGTGGTTCGCAACCGAATCAAACGACAAATTACTGCTGCTTTATACAACTTGCTACCCAAATTATCACCAGGATGGCGGCTTGTGGTCATTGTCAAACCCACAGCAGCAGAATCGAAGTGCGTAAGCCCACAATTTCTGCAAGAATTAGAGCAGTTGTTGGCACAAGCCGAGGTGTTCGATGGGAATTCGTGAAGACGTATATTATGAAGGTGGCCCCCATATTGGGGATTTAATTGTCAACCTGCTAATTGGGCTAACCATTGTCGGGATACCATTAGCAGTCGGGGCAATTGTCAGGGCATTGTGGCTGCGTTTCCGCATCACCGATCGCCGAATTACAGTGACGGGAGGTTGGCAAGGGCGCGATCGCACTGACGTAGTTTACTCAGAAATTGTCAAAATCGTCAAAGTTCCCCGTGGCATTGGCTTGTGGGGAGATATGGCGATAACCCTCAGAAACGGCAGTCGTCTTGAATTGCGTGCAATTCCCAATTTTAGGGAAGTCTATGACTACATTAACGAAAGAATTGCTGCGAAAAATCCCGAATTTAGCGCTGCTGCCAACAAGTAATGGGAATAGAGAAAGCAGGGGGAGATGGGGAAATTACCCAATGCCCC
>NZ_JAWJTF010000397.1:0-1610 GCF_048836525.1 Nostoc sp. CALU 546 | reverse complement strand
AACCGAGATAAGAATGTTGTTTGCACTCAAGCGCAGTAGGATGGGCTTGGTACCCTTCTGTTAATGCTTTCGCCGAGAATTTACGGTCATAAACTGGTGCCACTGCCCGTCATCACCCAATATATGAGATGTCATCACCCGATGATTGTCACTCTTGAACTCGATTACATCTCTGTACTTTGCCATCTTCTCATCGCCCGTCATCGCGGGCCCATCAGAATTGAGCGTTAGCATGTTTTTAGCCGCGTCCAATTCACCTTCGTACAACCACAGATAAGTCATCATTGACCCAACCCAGGTGCCTACATAGCGTTGCTTCTGCGGGTCATATCCCAGCGTTATTATCATTGTTGCCGCACCACCACAGGGCATTTCGCCCTGTCCTTCACCTACAACCCAGAGTCCACCGATTGATCGCACACTTTCTGTTCCTGTTGCTCTTTCAGGCGGTTGATCTGGACTCATCATCGCTTCTGTTTCATAAGTCCACTCACCGACGAGTTTCTGTAGCCACTGATGTTCTTTTTGTGGCTCAGTATTCATTATTGGCTCCTGTTGTGTTTTGGCTGTTTCCATTGCTTTAGCTCCTTTTGATGAATCATTGAGGAATGTAATTAGCGCGAAGCCCAACTCTGTAGGCGAAGCCGCCCCAAAGGGCTATGAACCGCGTGAAATGATCAAAAATCAAAACTTTAATAGTACATAAATACTATCATGACTCAACTAATTGAGGTTTTTAACTGGCAGATTGACGAATGGTACTCATGATTTCTCCTTTTGAAGTTGATTGCCTTCACCAAAAAACACTTCTTGAAAGGCTTACCTCATCTTAGTTTCAGCCAAGCGCGTACAATCTACCCGGTTTGACACGGTGACGCCAAGATAGCTCTAGTTACTCAGATGGCTCATTGGGATAGGAAAAATGTGATCGCCCACCCTCTACAAACTGCCGCCCGCAATCCTTGCAGCGGTAGCACTGCTTGCCTCGGCGATACCCATTTTTCGATAACTGCTGCGATCGACATTGAGGGCATACCATTACTTTCATTACATAATTCGACTGATAATCTCCCAGATGCGGCTCTAAATAGGATACCAGCAAGTCCTCAATCTGCTGAATTAACCGTTGGCAGTGTTCCTGATTTGGGCTGCGGAGGGCTGCCAGCATCACCGCGTTGCTGCTATGCACACACACTTCTGCCAGCAGACTGTACTGTTCCTCGGCGAGGGCGGGCTTGCGTTGCCTCAGAATACTTGCCATGAAGTTGATTGCTTCCTGCGTCATGCTTTCATCGATCGTCTGGAAAATTTCACGGGCTAGATAAAACTGCACAAACACCACTCGTGACACGGGTTGCTCAAAGAGCGCTGCTACAGCAGTGGCAATCGCATGAATCATTTGGCAAAGCGGCAGTTGCACAATGGCTGGGATGTCCACCCGTGCCCACATCGCTTTCACTCGCTCCGTATGGCGTAACTCCATTGCCTTGAAAATGGCAGCTTTGTCTGGAAAAAACTGATAGAGAGAGCCGATTGCTGTTCCCGCTTTAGCTGCGATTAGATGAGTCGTCGCCGCTTCGTAGCCCACTTCATCAAAGACCGCCGCTGCC
>NZ_JAWJTF010000015.1:108136-114184 GCF_048836525.1 Nostoc sp. CALU 546 | reverse complement strand
CGAATAACCCAGATTCCAGAGGCGATCGAAAGTTTGCCGAAATTGGAAAAACTAGATTTACGGGGAAATCCGCTTCCTATTTCACCAGAGATTTTAGGATCTTCTAATAATGTTGGTTCAGTTGAAGATATTTTCAATTACTTGCAATTACTCCGTAGCGGTGAAGTGCGTCCACTCAACGAAGCCAAACTGTTGCTCATCGGACAAGGCAGCGTCGGTAAAACATCCCTTATCGAGCGACTAATCCGCGATAAATATGACAAAAATCAACCCCAAACCGATGGACTCAATGTCAGTAAATCGCAAAGTTTTGCTAAAGAGCGATCGCTAAGTAGACACTCAGTAGAAGTTAGTTCTAAATAATACCTATTTTATAATTAAAACTTATATTCAATAAAAGAGGTTCAAAAACTGAAATTATCAAGAATGTACATCCACCCAAATAATGACCATTGACGACTTTACCAAAACAGCTTGCACTAACTGATTCAGAAACCCTTGACGAAGTTCTGGATTGTTTAAGTGAAAATATTTCTATTGAGACCCAAGGAGTTTGCGATCAGAAAACTCTATTTGAAATATTAGTGAGAGCAGCAAGTAGTGGAGATAGTATTGAGAATACAACAAAAGTTTTAAATAGTAGTCCATGTGGTAGCGATATCAGGTATCACTTAGATAAAATCAATAATTTTGAGCAGCTAGAAAATCAAATCAATTTAGCTCTCAAAAGTAGAATTCCTCATCGTATTAAAAATGCATATCATAAAATTGCCATTGATTTAAATTTAATTCCTTACTATGGGAAACCTGATAGTGATGAAGACCCTTATATTTATAGAAGTCAGGCTAAGTCAGGAACTTGTTCTTTTTATGCCTATGCAACTTTATATATATTAACCAAGGGGAAACGGATTACACTGGCGATTAGAGGAGTACGTTGGTTAGATACAAATGTTGCCATTATCACCTACTTATTAGCTGAACTTGAGACTATTAAAGTAAATGTAAAAACACTGTATTTGGATAGAGGATTTTTTAGTATCGCTGTAATCAGGTGGTTGCAAGCCTTGGATATTCCCTTTATAATGCCAGCGATTAGAAGAGGAAAAAAGGGTGGTGTAAATCAATTTCTTAAAGGCAGAAGTAGTTATAAAACTACTTACACAATGGGTGAAGAGAAAGATAATAATGTTACCTTTAGCTTATGGATTATCTGCAAATACAAAAAAGGGACAAGAAAACAACATGGTATTGAATACTTTGCTTATGTTGTTTATAAGTCGAAAATAAACCTATCTTACATTCATCAAGATTATCGAAAAAGATTTGGAATTGAAAGCAGTTATAGATTAAAAAATCTATGTCGAATCAGAACAAATAATAAGAAGCCCGTATTGAGATTATTATATGTTGGTATTTCTTTTGTGTTAGTCAATATTTGGGTTTATCTTCTTTGGTTTAAGATTAGTCGAAAACGAAAGGGTAGGCGATTAATTTATCGTAACCTTTTCTGTCTTAAACAAATGTTAGCTTTTCTACGTCAAGTTGTTGAGCGCAAATATGGAAGTGTTAAAGGTATTTATATTCCATCGGGTTAGCAATCGTTAAAAGTTGCTTAACTATAAGTAAAAGTAATTTATCCCAGCCTACGGGTTAAGATAGTTTCGCAGAAAATGTATCTCAAGTTACAAAATATTGGCGATCGCTCTCTTGGAAAAAACTTTGCGATTTACTGAATGTAGAAACTTGGAACGTGCAGGTCAATAGCAAAGATATCCGCCTCAATGTTTGGGACTTTGGCGGACAGGAAATTTATCATGCCACCCATCAGTTCTTTCTGACTAAGCGCAGTCTCTATCTCCTCGTTTGTAATTGTCGCACCAGCGAAGAAGAAAACCGCATCGAATATTGGCTGAAACTAATCGAAAGCTTCGGTGGACAGTCCCCCGTGATTATCGTTGGCAACAAAAAAGACGAACAACCCCTCGACATCAACCGCAAGGCATTACGCGAAAAATATCCTAACATCCAAGCGATTATCGAAACCTCTTGCCAAGACAATATCGGCATTGATGAACTTCGCACCGCTATTTTGCAGCAAATCGCCAACCTCAAAGAAGTCTATGACCTTCTACCCCTGACATGGTTTGAGGTTAAACAACAACTCGAATCTATGTCCCAAGACTTCATCAGCTACAACCGCTACATCGGCATCTGCCACCAAAAAGAAATTCCCGAAGAACAAAACCAAGAGCAACTCATCGACTTGCTACATCGACTCGGCTTAGTTCTCAACTTCCGCGATCATCCCATCCTCAAAGATACCAACGTCCTCAAACCCAACTGGGTGACAGAAGGTATTTACGCGCTCCTGAGCGATGAAAACCTCAAAACTAAAACCAAAGGCATTTTCACCCCTGCCGATCTCACCCGCATCCTTAATCCAGAGCGCTATCCCACCCAGCGTCATGGCTATCTAATCGAACTAATGAAGGAATTCGAGCTTGGTTTTGCACTAGAATGTTACCCACCACAATTTCTAATTGCGGGACTTTTGCCTAAAGACCAACCAAACGAAACAAAACTCCAAGGCAAAACCTTGGAATTTCAATACCATTACAAAGTTCTCCCCGAAAGCATCATTTCTCGCTTCATCGTCAACACTCACGAAAAAATCTATAACCAAATCTATTGGCGCAGTGGCGTAATGTTGCAATATCAAGAAAACAACGAAATCTACAATATCGCTCGGATCAAAGCCGATCCTGAAGACAAAAAAATTTTCATCACCATTAGCAAACGCAAAGAAACGCGCCGCTTATTTCTCGGCATCCTCCGCGATGTCTTCCAAAAAATCCACAAAAGTCTCCCCAATCTCGAAATCACCGAATGGGTTCCCGTCCCCAATCACCCCAACCATCCGCCCCTCGACTACCAAGAACTCCTCGGACTCGAATCAATGGGCGTTCTTGAATATCCAATTGGTAAACTCAAAATAAACATCAATATCCGTCAACTACTTGATGGGTATGAAGATATAAGAACTCGACAAAGACAACAAATAGACAAAGAAATTATTGAACCATTCCCCATTAAGGAACCAATTATGTCAGAAAGCATCAGAAAACAAATATTTGTTAGCTACAGTCATCAAGATGCAGAATGGTTAACAGAACTGCAAAAACAACTAAAACCCTATATTCGTGCAGAAGGTTTGATCGTTTGGGATGACACCAAAATCAAACCTGGCGCAAAATGGAAAGCCGAGATTGAAAAAGCATTAGCCACGGCTAAGGTTGCTATCCTGCTAGTCAGCCCTAACTTTATAGCCTCTGATTTCATCCACAAACATGAGCTACCCCCTTTACTCAACGCAGCCGAACAAGAGGGATTAACCATTTTCTGGATTCCAATTAGTGCAAGCTCATACAGAAAAACCGACATCCAAGAATACCAAGCTGCTCACCCTCCAGATAAACCCCTCGACACTCTAAGTAAGGCAGAATGTAACCAAGCTTGGGTGAAAATTTGCGAAGAAGTCGAAAAGGCAATAAAATAGAACCTATTTAAACATTGACTAAATTCAACTTAAATATTATAGAAATAGGGAGCAAATTAGGCATAGAACTAAAGCTTCCCTCTGTTAAATAGACTTTTATAATTCCAGAGGCGATCGCAAATTCGAGCAAGTGGTCAAAATATCTACGTGCGAAAATTGGGATATTGGCGTAGTAGACTGTCCATATATCGCATACACCCGCCCCAAGTTTGTCTACCAAGCAAGCATTACAGGTCTAAAGAATACCTTACACCGATCAAGTGCGATCGCTCCTCAATGCCGCACTCGATCGCAAAGCCCGTTATTCTCACCGTGATTATACACTGATGGTGAATCACCTAAAGCTGATTAGTGCAATACTGGTGTTAAACCTTCTTCCAAAGTCCAATAAAGTGCAGGGAGATGAACAGTATGGCTGAACACGTATTTCATGACCAACTGAGTCTAGAGGAACAAACCGAAAAACTTGGAAAGCAAGCATTGAGCTTGGGTTTGATTCCCAGCTTTGTGGTACATTACTTTCCCGATACTTGGGTATTTTATATACCTAATGAAAGTCAATCCGAACCTCTGACACCAGAAGAGGCATACTTTCGTTTAAAACAACTGGTTAAACAGAAGATATCTTGACAACAGATTTTTGAAAAAAACGGCTAGGCACTGCAATTGTTGAGTAAGAGTAATTATGGCGAAACCAGCAATTTTAACCGTCGATGATGATCCAGAGGTGCTGCAAGCAGTGTCACGGGACTTGCGTCATCAGTATGGCGATCGCTTCCGTATTGTTCGGGCAGATTCGGGTATTAGCGCTCTGGATGTGGTGCAGCAACTCAAATTACGGAATGAAGCTGTTGCTCTATTTTTGGTAGATCAACGTATGCCCCAGATGGGAGGTGTAGAGTTCCTAGAACAGGCAAAAGGCATTTTTCCCGATGCCAAACGTGCCTTGTTGACGGCGTATGCAGATACGGATGCTGCCATTAAATCAATTAATAGTGCCAGACTTGATTATTATTTACTCAAGCCCTGGAATCCACCAGAAGAGAAGCTATATCCGGTTTTAGATGATTTGCTCGATGACTGGCTAGCTGGATTCCGCCCACCCTTTGAAGGCATTCGAGTCATTGGTAATCGCTGGTCGCCTTTTTCACATCAGGTGAAAGATTTCCTAGCACGTAACCAGATTCCATTTAAGTGGTTAGATATTGAACTGGAACCGGAGGCGGCAAAACTGGTGGAATACGCCCAAGCTGATTGTAGACAACAATTGCCTTTGGTGCTGTTTCCCGATGGTTCCCGATTAATTCAACCATCTAATTTAGAGATTGCTGCCAAAATTGGACTGCAAACTCAGGCAGAGCGTCCATTTTATGATTTGGCGATCGTGGGTGCTGGGCCTGCTGGACTGGCTGCCGCCGTCTATGGCGCTTCCGAAGGATTGAGTACTGTCTTAATTGAGCGGGAAGCGCCAGGAGGACAAGCAGGTACGAGTTCGCGGATTGAAAACTATTTGGGGTTTCCTATTGGCTTGAGCGGTAGTGATTTGGCAAGGCGGGGAGTCACCCAAGCGCGGCGATTTGGGGTAGAGATTCTCACACCTCAAGTAGTAACTGGGGTTAGGCTGGAAAATCCTTATCGGATTCTGCAATTAGCAGATGGGAGCGAGATTAGTTGCCATGCACTTTTAGTTGCAACCGGCGTTTCCTATCGCTGGCTAAATGTGCCAGGAGCCGAAAAGCTGACAGGGGCAGGGATTTACTATGGTGCTGCCATGACTGAAGCGATCGCCTGTAGCAACGAAGAGGTTTACTTGGTAGGTGGGGCAAACTCTGCTGGACAAGCAGCAATGCATTTTTCTAAGTATGCCAGCAAAGTGATCATGTTGGTGCGGGGTGAGTCACTAGCATCGAGTATGTCCCAATACTTGATTGACCAAATTGCCGCGACTGAAAATATCCAAGTTTGTACAGGTTGCAGCGTCGTGGAAGTGAAGGGAGAAAAACATTTAGAAGAAATTGTGATTGCTCATGCCAAGACTGGACAAACTGAAACCGTAGCAGCGCGATCGCTCTTTATTTTCATCGGTGCTAGCCCCAAAACAGATTGGCTCGATGGTGTTATTCAACGCGATGCTCAGGGGTTTATCATCACAGGGCCAGATTTAATGGCTAATGGCAAATCGCCCCCAGCTTGGAATTTGGAACGTTCTCCTTTTTTGCTAGAAACCAACATTCCAGGCATCTTCGCAGCCGGAGATGTCCGCTATGGCTCAGTTAAGCGCGTGGCATCCGGTGTGGGAGAAGGTTCGATTGCTATTCAATTCGTTCACCGCTACCTAAGTAATGTTTAAGTGAAGCGGTAAATACCAAGCTGTTTAAGTAAAATCTGCAACCCCTCCCCCCTGCCCTCTCAACTACGGCGTACACACAAGTCTCTTGACCCGCACCTTAGTTGCATCGACCCGCACCTTAGTTGCCTCGACCCGCACC
>NZ_JAWJTF010000015.1:0-107983 GCF_048836525.1 Nostoc sp. CALU 546 | reverse complement strand
CCCCTTCCTAGTTCCCTCGACCCGCACCTTAGTTGCATCGACCCGCACCTTAGTTACATCGACCCGCAAAAATTAACCCACCCTACGTTACACAGCAACTTTAAAAGACTTGTGTGTACACGGTAGGCCCTCTCAAGGAGGTTTATTAATGTTATGTATTGAGGAATTAGTCAACTTAGACGCGTTTCAACAACTTCCCAAAGAGCGATTGCAGTGGGTTTGCGATCGCGCTCAAACAGTTGAACTTTCTGCTGGAGAAGTATTATCCCATGAGGGAGATCCTGTATGCCGCTTATTTATCTTAGTCAAAGGTAAAATCAACATCACCCGCCGCAGTGAAGGAGTTGAAATTCCCATCGGGCAACACGAAGCCCCATCCTTTTTTGGTGAAATTCCAGTACTCACAGGCGAACCTGCACCTGTGACAATGCGGGCATTAACAAATTGCCGCATTTATGAGATGAAGGGAGAAGACTTTCGTAAACTGCTGCATGAATGTCGTGATTTTGAGCAGATGGTCTTCCGAATTATGCAAAGTCGTGTCCGGGGGCTAGAGTCTTTCATTCGTGGGCGGGAAAAGATGGCAGCTTTAGGGACACTTGCTGCCGGATTAGCTCATGAACTCAACAACCCAGCCGCAGCCCTGGTTCGGACTTTAAAAGAAATGCCAGCCGCCATTCTAGAGTTACAACGAATGAACTTAGTTTATGGGCAACGCAATGTTGACGAAGCCCATACTCAACACTGGTTGAGAGTACGCGATCAAGGCTATGATGCGATTTTGAATAATCGTCTAGATCCTGTAACTCTAAGCGATCGCGAATCCATATTGCTGGAATGGTTAGAAGATTATGGTGTGAAGCAAGCATGGAAATTGGCAGAACCTTTAGCGGAAGGTGGTGTTGAGGTTGAAAGCCTAGAGCAATTAATGGAACGTTGGCGCAACGATGACACGGAATTGCGAGAAATGGGATTGCACTGGCTAGCACTTTCCTTTGAAGTCATGTCAATGATTAAACATGGTTTGCGAGGATCTGAGAGGATTTCCGAACTTGTGCAAGCAATGAAATCTTATTCTTACCTCGATCAAGGCACTCAGCAAGAAGTAGATATACATCAAGGCTTGGAAGATACCTTACGATTGTTTGTTCATAAACTCAAGTGCGGTGTCCAAGTGCAACGCAATTACGATCGAAGTCTTCCGAAAATTCTTGCCTATGGCAGCGAACTGAATCAAGTGTGGACAAACTTGATTGACAACGCCATTGATGCAATGGATGGTAAGGGATTGCTGGAAATTACAACATCCCATTGCGATCGCTATGCCCATATTGACATCATCGATTCTGGCAGTGGAATTCCACTTGAAATTAAAACGCGCATTTTTGAACCCTTCTTCACCACCAAATCAGTGGGGCAGGGATCGGGATTGGGTTTAGAAACTACTCGCCGAATTGTAGAGAATCGCCATCACGGTACGCTTTCATTTGAGTCGCAGCCAGGTAGAACTTGTTTCACCATCTGCTTGCCTTTGACATCTTGAAGGAGGCAGGAGGAGGCAGGAGGCAGGAGGCAGGAGGCAGGGGAGGCAGGGGAGGCAGAGGAGGCAGGGGAGGAAAGTTATTGCCATTGGTGTCAACTTAAGCTGAAACCCTTTTCAAATCTCGTTTACAGCCTCCGGCTGGAAATGCTGCTCCTGGCGGCTCTGCCGCCAGCAGGAGAGACGGAGCTTCAAGGATAGGCATTCCCAGTCTGAGACTGGGAACGAGACAATTCTGCCCCCTGCCTCCCCTGCCTCCCCTGCCTCCCCCCGCCTCCCCTGCCTCCCCTGCTCCCCCTGCTCACCTCAACAGATAACTTTGTTAACCGAACCGTCTTGAGTTCTCCCCTAGTTCTCCCCGATCGCACTTTAATCTTAAAAGTCTAGAAGTCTTAAGGTTCTGGGTGCTTTCAGCAAGAAGGAGAACAATGCAACTAAAACACAGCCACATTTTCCGTCAAGAAGCCCTGGAGCGTTTATCTTCACCAGAACAACTGGATCAAGCGATAAATGTAGTTAAGCCTCAAGCTTGGTTGACTTTATCTGCCATGAGTTTTGTAGTTGCTGTGGCTGGCGTTTGGAGTGTGTTTGGCAGAATTCCTCTCACGGTGACAGGCCAAGGTATATTGATTAAACCGCACCATGTTGTGGAATTTCAAGCACCCAGTTCTGGCCCATTACTAACTCTCAAGGTGAAGCCAGGGGATATTATTAAACAAGGTGATGTACTAGGTATTATTGACCAATCAGCGCTAAAGCAGCAGTTGCAGCAAGAGCAGATAAAGTTGCAACAACTGCAAACCCAAAATCAAGAGACTGACAGGTTACAAAAGCTGCTGATTGATCAACAAATCATGACCCTTGAGCAGCAAAAACTGGATTTAGAAAGTAATCTGCGCCGAGAACAAGATGCACCAAAGTTACGCGATCAAACCCAAAGAGCGATCGCTCAAAAACGTCAAAGCATTAATTCCCGCAAACAACAAATTAATTACTTACTCAAAACTCTCAAAGGACGGGTTGATAATCGTCGTCAGCTTTTTGAGGAGCATGTCATCAGCCAAGATATGCTGGTGCAAGCTGAACAAGAATATTTTAACACTCAAAGCGAACTCTCAGATATTGACGTGCAACTAAAGGATCTTGAAATCCAAGAAACAACAACGCAACGAGAATATCTGGAAAATCTTAATAGAATTGACGAAATTAAAACTAAAATTAAAGACCTTAATACTCAAAATACTAAATTACGCGAACAAGACTTAAAGCAATCAATTGATAAAACCAATCAAATTCGGGAAGTAAAGCGGCGAATTGCCCAATTAGAACTGCAACTATCTCAAGATAGTAGAATTATTAGCAAATATAATGGTCACATTCTCGAACTGAGTGCTGTCCCTGGACAAATGATGAATCCGGGTAGCCGCTTGGGGTCAATTGAGGCTGAACAGCCAAATTCAAAGCTTATGAGTCTTGTTTACTTTGCGAATAAAGATGGTAAGCAAATCAAGCCAGGGATGGCTGTACAGGTGACTCCTAGTTTTGCCAAACGTGAGCGCGAAGGTGGCATTGTCGGAACGATCGCAGATGTTTCTGCATTTCCAGTAAGTACACAAGATATTACAGCGATCGTTGGTAACAAAGAAATAGCCGCTAGTCTTGCGGGTAAAGGTGAAGGTCAGGTGCAAGCTTTTGTCCAACTCCAAGAAAACCCTACATCAGTCAGTGGCTACAAATGGTCATCCTCTGATGGCCCAGCTTTAAAAATATCTTCTGGCACAACTACCTCTGTTCAAGTAAAAGTTGGCGAAAAAGCACCGATTTCTTATATTATTCCTATGCTGCGATCTTGGACGGGAATTTATTAATTTGGGAATGGGGCATGGGGCATTGGGCATTGAGGTTAAAACTTGAAGGTTCAGCTTCAGAGGCTCAACTTTCAGGTTCTAATACCAATTCCAATTCCCAATTCCCAATTCCCAATGCCCCATTCCCAATTCCCAATGCCCCATTCCCAATTCCCAATGCCCCATTCCCAATTCCCAATCCCAAAATTTAAACCAAATCGTGTCCGCACTTCTACACTTTTGCAAATGGAAGCGGTCGAATGTGGTGCGGCGGCTTTAGGAATAATTCTGAGCTATTACGGCCGAATTGTGCCACTGGCTAAATTGCGTGAAGAATGCGGTGTTTCGCGGGATGGCAGCAAAGCTTTTAATATCCTCAAAGCTGCTAAAAACTATGGACTCAATGCTAAAGGTTTAAAACTGTCTCTGGAAAAGGTGACAGCTACCCGTCTTCCCTACATTGCCTTTTGGAATTTTAACCATTTTCTCGTAGTAGAAGGATATAGCAAAAAACGCGTCTACCTCAACGATCCTGCCAATGGTCGGAGAACAGTAAGTTGGGAAGAGTTCGATCGCGCATACACGGGTGTTGTGCTGACAATGGAACCAGGAGCGGATTTTCAGAAGGGAGGCAAAAAAAATCATATTGTCTCTGCCTTAAGTAACCGCTTACAAAACTCACGAGTTACTATCTTATTTTGCTTGCTTGCGGGGTTATTGCTAACACTGCCTCGGTTAGCTGTACCAGCCTTTGCTCAGGTATTTATCGATGAGATTTTAATCCAAGACCGGCAAGATTGGTTACGACCTTTGTTGTTAGGAATGCTGTTAACTACTTTATTGCGGGCATTTCTGGCTAGACTGCGGCTGACTTATCTGCGGCGATTGATGGTTAAGTTGTCAGTCAGCACATCAGGACAATTTCTCTGGCATATTCTGCGATTGCCTATTGGGTTTTATGACCAACGGTTTGCTGGGGAAATCAGTAGCCGGGTGCAACTAAATGACCGGGTGGCAGAAGTACTTTCAGGGTCTTTGGCAACCACATTAATTGATGCGGTGATGATGGTCTTTTACCTACTGATTATGATTCAGTATGACCAATTGCTGAGTGCGATCGCAGTCGGTTTTGCTTTAATCAACATTCTCGCCCTCTTATTTTTATCGCAAACTCGTGTAGATACAAATATGCGCCTAGCTCAGGAATATGGCAAGGTGGGCGGAGTAACGATTAGCGGCATCCAAAGCATAGAAACCATCAAAGCTTCCGGGCTGGAGTCAGATTTATTTGCTCGGTTTGCGGGTTATTACGCTAAAGCCATGAACGCCCAACAACAATTAGGCTTACAAACTCAAATTCTCACCACATTACCCACAATTTTGACAGCCCTAGCCACAGCTTCTATTTTGCTGGTTGGTGGTTTACAGGTAATGAATGGCAATCTCAGTATTGGAATGCTGGTTGCCTACCAAAGTTTAACACTGAGCTTTTTAGAGCCAGTTAATAGTCTCGTTAACTTCGGCAGCACACTGCAAGATTTAGAAGCTGACTTAAACCGCCTTGATGATGTATTGCAAAATCCCGTTGATTTGGAAGTCGAGGGAGGCAAGGGAGTAGCACTTCGGCTACGCTCAGTGACCGAGGAGCAGAGGAGCAGAGGGGAACTTATTACAAGTATTCCCCATGCCCAATGCCCACTTGTCCTGAGCGTAGCCGAAGGGATGCCCAATGCCCCATGCCCAATGTGGCAATTACAGGGTCATGTTGAGTTACGGAATGTCACTTTTGGGTACAGTCGTGTAGAACCTCCCTTGATTGAGAATTTAAGTTTGATTGTCAAGCCAGGGCAAAGAATAGCGCTTGTGGGGGGAAGTGGTTCTGGTAAATCGACAGTTGCTAAATTAATTTGCGGGCTTTATCAACCGTGGGAAGGGGAAATCTGCTTTGATGGTATAGAGCGATCGCAAATTAAGCGTTCTGTTCTGGCTAACTGGTTGGCAATGGTTGAACAGGATATCTTTTTATTTGCCGGCACTGTCCGAGAAAACATCACTCTTTGGGATTCAACTGTACCAGAAGCCGATTTGGTGCAGGCTTGCCAAGATGCAGCGATTCATGATGCGATCGCATCTATGCCTGGAAAATATGACTTTGAGTTGATTGAAGGCGGTATGAATATTAGTGGTGGACAACGCCAGCGTTTAGAAATTGCCCGCGCTTTGGTGAGAAATCCCACAGTCTTAGTATTGGATGAAGCAACCAGCGCCCTGGATGCAGAAACGGAGTTGATTATTAACCGTAACTTGCAACAGCGTGGTTGTTCGTGTATTGTAGTAGCCCACCGCCTCAGCACAATTCGCGATTGCCATGAAATTATTGTGCTAGAGCAAGGTAAAATCGTGCAGCGTGGAACCCATGAGGAATTATGGCAGCAAGGCGGAACTTATGTTCGTCTACTTCACGCAGCAGAAGCATAGGAGTATTTGTAAAAAACCTAAACGACAATGTATAATTATCCTTGCGAATTGTTTATTTGCACTCACTTACTTATCCAATCTTCCCCACCAGCTAGTTGAGCTAAATAATCATCCATAATGGCTGGTAATTCTTTTGCCGAATAAGTATATGTTAAAGCTATAAACTCATTTGCTGTAGTTAAAATCTGGTTTCTATCTAGAATTGCTGACAGTTGAGAGCGAGTGTAGTTACCGTTTAAAACTTCCAGACTTGCATCAGCGATAGCATCTTCAATTACTTCTTCTAGTATAAGCATTTCCCATTCATCTTGATTAATATAGTAAGAATTTTTATTATCTTTAATATTCAATTTTTTAATTTGTTTAATTGAGTTGCGAATAGAATTTACCCAAGAACCAGTTAATCGCTGTTCTATTTGGTTTTTAATTAAATGAATCAACAGAATGTTTAAATAAGATTCTATATTACGCAGAATAGCTTGTTTACTCATGCCCTCTAACTCATCAACAATCACCAAAGCATCTGCGTATCTTCCTTCCAGAATACTATTTTTTAGGTCGATTAATTCTTGTGTCATTTGTATTGTCTGTATTGCCTGCAAGACTTAACGGTGATAATCTAAATTTAACTCAATCCAGTTCGATTAAGGCTAAAAAATCTTTTTGCACTTACCGAACTTATATCGATTGCCCGCAAGTGAATCCTCTTCCCACATACTCCCTTCAAGCAAACGAACCAGTACTGTTGAATGACTCAAAAACATTCTGGATAGTGCAGTCTGGAACATTGGCGGTGTTTGTCACTAGAGTTAAAAACAGTTTACCAAAGGAGCATCGCCGCTATTTGTTTCATGTGAACGCTGGTGAAGCCTTATTACCGGAAGTAATAGCACAAAGCCAATGGAATTTTGTAGCGATCGCAATTGAACCCACCCAATTATGCCAGATGTCAATGGTTGATTTGGTTAAGGGAATCGCGGCGGCTGACTCTCAAGCCATAGAATTTTTAGAAGGTTGGGTAAATCATTTAGGACAATCTCTTAGCGCCCAGCAAACAGTTTTGACTACCCCATTAAACCTTGTACAGGCAGTTGAACGGGATTTTTCATTATCGCCTGGTGAAATGCTACAGGGAAGGCAACAAACACTCTTATGGGTGAAATTGCAGCAAGGCAATACTCACTGGATGGGAATCGGGGAATTAACGTTAAATTCTACCTCACCAGCGTTTCCACTCACGAGTGATATGTGGTTGGAGGCAGAAGACACGGTTATTGGACAAGTGTTATCAACGGCAGATTTAGAAAATTTAGAGGAACTTCTAGCAGGTTTAGCCAGTTTGCATACTTGTTTTTTTCACTACTTGAGTTTGCTGGCAAACAAAGAAACAGAGGCAGAATTTCGGCAGTTTCAGGAACGTGAGCAATTTAATCAGCAAGTAATAGAGGGGGCACTCTCTGATTTAGCAACAGTATTGCAGCCACAGCAGGAGGCGGTTTTTTCTCAGGAAGGGCCGCCCCTACTGGTAGCATTTGGGGCAGTTGGGCGATCGCTAGGGATAGAGATTCGTCCACCAGCAGAGGATTTGAATTCTATTAAAGACCCTGTAGCCGCGATCGCACAAGCATCGCAAATTCGGATTCGGCGTGTAACTTTAGCAGATGGCTGGTGGCGTCAAGACCAAGGGGCGATGTTAGCTTATACTCAGTTGGAACGCCCAGTGGCGTTGTTACCTACAGATAATCGAGATTATGTCATCTTTGACCCCGTAGCGCGAACTCGGACACCTGTAAATGAATCAGTAGCAAAAACACTGTCACCATTAGCCTACGTCCTGTATCGACCATTACCCCAAGTTGCCCTCAAAGCCGTCGATTTGCTGCGGTTTGGAGTCAAGGGTTATGAAAAAGACATCGCCAGTATTTTAATAGTAGGGCTACTGGGCACAATATTGGGAATGGTTGCACCACAAGCAACAGCAATTTTAATCAATCATGCCATTCCCGATAGCGATCGCGCTTTACTGTGGCAGATAGGATTGGTCATGTTTGCAGTCGCCTTTGGGCAGTTAGCTTTTCAAGTTGCCCAAAGTATTATTACCCTACGAGTGGAAAGCGCCACTGATAGCATATTGCAGCCAGCCATTTGGGATCGGTTACTCAGACTAAGCCCTAGCTTTTTTCGTCAGTATACTTCTGGAGATTTAGTCAACCGTGTCATGGCAGTAAGGGAAATTCATCAAAAACTCAGTGGTGCTACCCAAAGAACGTTGTTGAGTGGAATCTTTGCCCTATTTAACCTAGTGCTGATGTTTATTTACAGTTGGCAACTAGCGTTTGTGGGCGTGGGTTTAGCAATATTTGCCGCTGTGGTTACGACTGTTGCAAGTTTCCTCTTGGTGAAGAAATCGAAAAAAGAGCAAGAACTCAATGGTGCAATTCAGGGACTCACGGTACAACTAATTAACGGTGTTGCCAAACTGCGAGTCACAATGGCAGAAGAACGCGCATTTGCAGCTTGGGCAAAAAAGTACAGCCAGCAAATCCGGCTGAAGGCGAGTTGGCAAGAGATTAAAGATGGTATTTCTATATTTAACGAAGCACTCCCTTTGGTAAGTTCTATACTGCTGTTTGGGTTTGCCATGCTGTTGATGCAGACACGCCTAACATTGGGTACATTCGTTGCTTTTAACTATGCTTTGGCGATTTTTATCAAAGGAGTAATTGACCTGAGCAATACTGCATCGGAAATTTGGAGTATTGTACCAATATGGGAACGAGCAAAACCGATTTGGCGATCGCAGCCTGAATATGACTCAACCAAGGTTAACCCCGGTCAATTAAGCGGTCGCATTGCCCTAAATCGTGTCAGCTTTCGCTACTCGGAAAATGGCAGCTTAATTCTCAATGATGTCAGTCTCCATGCCGAACCAGGGGAATTTGTTGCGATCGTTGGGTCTTCTGGAAGTGGAAAATCAACGATATTGCGGTTGTTATTGGGTTTTGAAACTCCATTGACAGGTAGCATCTATTATGATGGCAATGATTTAGCAGAGATGGAACTCCAGGCTGTGCGAAGACAGTTAGGAGTGGTATTACAAAATGGTAAAATCGGCACAGGATCGGTTTTTGATAACATCACCGCCGGGGCTTTAGTTTCCCTAGAAGAAGCTTGGTCAGCAGCACAAATGGCAGGTTTTGCTGATGATATCAAGCAAATGCCAATGGGGATGCATACGATCGTCGCCGAGGGTGGTAGTAATCTTTCAGGTGGACAACGGCAAAGATTATTGATTGCGCGATCGCTTGTTTCCAAGCCTAAAATTATCTTGATGGATGAGGCAACCAGCGCTTTGGACAACCGCACCCAGGCAATTGTAACTGAAAGTTTAGCTAAGTTAAACGCTACTAGAGTGGTGATTGCCCATCGCCTCAGCACGATTCGTAATGCCGATCGCATCTATGTTATTGACGCTGGTCATGTCGTCCAGGTAGGCAATTTTTCGGAATTGATTACCCAATCAGGGTTATTTGCCAGACTGGTAGCCCAACAGTTAGAAGGCGAGTAGGGGCGCAAGCAATACGGTTTGGTTAAAGGGGAAAGGGTAAAGGGGAAAGGGGAAAGGGGAAAGGGGAAAGGTTTTGAATATATCCTTTACTTTACCCTTTCCCCTTTCCAACCGTATTGGGCGATGCCTACGCATTTGTTATTTCTGCGAACTCATTTGTTATTTCCGCGAACTCATTTGTTGCTTCAGCGATCGCATTTGTTGCTTCAGCGAACTCATTTGTTATTTCCGCGAACTCATTTGTTATTTCCGCGAACTCATTTGTTGCTTCAGCGAACTCATTTGTTATTTCCGCGAACTCATTTGTTATTTCTGCGATCGCATTTGTTGCTTCAGCGTGTCCATAACGCACTTTACCCTTTCCCCTTTACCCTTTACCCCAAACCCGATTCCGAGTTAAAAATTCAAAAACCGAGAAGTATTGCCTTAGTTCTGCTTCAGCATGGAATGAGCAACTTGGTATAAAGATTGGATATTTAGTCCATCATTAGGATATTCAACCATAGCAAAATTACAAGTTGCCTGGAAGCGATCGCCATTGGGAGCTGTAAAGACTTGCTGGCGCAGCTTGGTTAAAATGTCACTGAGGCGATGTTTGACGATCAGCCGTTCTGTTTCAGTAAACCCAGAAACTCCGACCACAAATTCTCCATTACCCCAATATCCCAATATTTCGCCACTGCAAAAAACCGATTGGAATAGACGACTCCATCGTTGCAATACTTGATTACCAGCCTCATGGCCATACTGGATATTAATTTGGCGTAAATCGCTGATATTCAATGTCACCAAGCAAATAGATTGCTGATTTTTCTCGGCTTGAGCAATCAGGTGTTGTAAGTCGCGGCTAGACTGTAACTGATTTGCTAGTCCGGTTAAGGGATCTTTGGTAGAGAGTGACTGTAGTAGGCGGCTGCGTTCTAAGCGATGGGTGATCCTTGCCAGCAGTTCTGCCCCCACAAAGGGTTTAACCACATAATCATCTCCCCCAGCAGCAAACACCTGCTGCACTGTTTCCATCTCCCGATGAGCCGTCAGAAATACAATTGGCAATTCCTGCCATTGCGGATCTGTGCGAACTGCCTGACAAAGTTCTATACCACTGATTTGGGGCATTTCCACATCCAAAATCAACAAATCTGGTGCAGTAGATTGCAATACCTCCCAGAAACGTAAGGGATCGTCCAATGCGGTAATTCGCATTCCCCAAGGTTCTAACATTGGGCCTAATGCCGCTAAAATCAGTGGGTCATCATCAACTACTAATACATTTACTGTTAAAGAACGGGTAAATTGTAATATTTGAGACGCAGTTTCCCAAACTTGATTTGCTGTGACAGGCTTGAGGAGAAAACCCCGTGCCCCAGACTGAGCCAAAGTCACCCGATCCATTAGCTGATCAGTGACAGCGATCGCCAGAACAGGTACAGGAGGAGTATGTGTTGCTAAGTCCAACATGAATGCTAAACTTTCTTCTCGCTGCCCGATCTCATCTACATTCAGTACGACTAAATCTGGTGATGTGGTTTGCAAGAAGTTTTTTGCAGCTTCTAACGTTGTTATTTGTTGCCAACGCATTTCCATAGAAGATGCCAGTTGTTGCAACTGTGAACCCAGTTGTAAATCATGGTCAATCAGCAGTAACTTCGGATTTATCTCGTCCCCAATCGAGGTAGCAGTTTGATTAACTACCTTCATTAGGTTTAACAAGTTGCCTAACTCTTGGATTAGCGATATTAGCTGGTGTTTTTGGGCTAGTAATAACTCTCCATCTTTGTCTAAAATTTGTTCGATTTCCCGCGCTATTTGAGTACCTTTTTCTTGCTCAAACATTCCCAAAACACCGGCTAGTTTATGCGCTTCCCGTTCTGCCGATTTACGTAATTCTATATTTAGTGTGTCGCTAGAGAGTTCTGTTGCTGCTTGTTGCAGTACCTCCATTCGCTGTGTCATTAGCCCTTGGTATTGACTCCACAACCCACTCATTGCTTGGTTAAATTGCTGTTCAACGGATGAGGAAGTATTGGGTATGGAGTAATCCCGATCTGGATTTTTTTGAGTTATTTTTTCGCTATTTCTACTACTAGTAGCTTTTTGTGCTTTTAAGCGATATCCCAAACCATAAACATTTTCAATCCAGTCTACGGCTCCAACTACTTTCAACTTGTGTCGCAACCACTTAATATGAGACTTAACAGTTTCCTCTTGGGGTGGATCGTCAAAAGTCCAGAGATGTTCGATAATATCTCCCCGACTGAAAACCCGCGATGGATTCCGTAGTAATAACTCCAGCAGACTATATTCTTTGGGTGTTAAATCCAGAACTTGATTATCGTATGTTACCTCGCAAGTACTTGGATCTAACCGCAATGCCCCAACTTCTAGCACTGGAGGACGGGGAGTATCGCCGCGACGTAACAAAGCGCGTACCCTTGCTTGGAGTTCTGCCAAATTTAAAGGTTTAATGAGATAATCATCTGCTCCAGCATCGAGTCCACGAATGCGATCGCTAGTTTCATCTTTTGCTGTGATCAACAAAATAGGAGTGGAACGGCCACTAGAACGTAAACGCTGACATAAAGTAATGCCATCGAGTTTCGGCAGTCCAACATCTGTTAATATCAAGTCGTAGTTGGTACTTTGGGCATATTCCCAGCCAATTTGTCCATCTCCTGCAATTTCAACAGCATAGTGTTGTTGGGTAAGAGACTGCAACAAAACACTCGCTAAAACTTCGTCATCTTCGATCAGCAAGATTCTCATAGCAACTTACTCCACTAGGACTAGCCCTTTCAAGGTGTGTTATTTTCCTGTTTTTTCTGGTTTAGAATCTTATAAGTTGAGACATCTTTTCTTTTATAAACCGCTCAAACACCTTCTCCAGTAACATTCTTATTCACACCCTAAGATTTACATCTCTTTTAACCAGACTACAAATCAGTCCATCACGCAACACCTTGAAAGAGTTTGTTAACTAGCAGCGATCGCTTGACTAAGTAAGTGGGCGTAAATAATTAAAGGTTTGTAGTGGGGACTTTAGTCCTCTCTTAAGGGCTAAAGCTCTTGCTACGAGCTAATTCAATTGATTTTTACATTACTTAATATAGTTTGATTTATTCTTGCCCACTTACTTAGCAGAACTGAAGATGTATTGAAGATTGCTGAAGGAAACTGTACCGCTACCGTTAGGGCCAGCCAATCGATTGGCTGGTATTAACTAAACCATTAGACTTCTTGCAAAAGTCGGGGTAAAGGGGAAGAGGAAAAGGGTAAAGAAACTCAAAATCCTTTCCCTTTAACCTTTACCCCTTTCCCTCTCTTGCAAAAATATGTTTTTGCAAGAGGTCAATTGTATAGATATTCTGTATTGCTAATAACAAATTTGGCACTTTATTTAGTATAAAACGTTGTACATATTTATACTTGTTAAAATCACCAACCAAGTAAATTATGGAAATTGTATTTAATTTACTAATCACCATTTGCTTTTCTGATAAAGTTTAGTAAATCAAAGTTTTACCTCTTCTTTGTACTACTACTATCTCATCGTAATAATACCTAAGATTTTTTGATTATTTATCAAGGAGGAGAAGATATAAAAATCTTTTATCAATCGAAGCAAAAGTGTATTTTAATCCACTTTTTTATCTTATTGCCGCAGTATTTTCCAAATGCTTTTTATGAGAACTGAGGCAGAGAAAATAATATGTTCTTAGACATTTTAGCTAGCTTACAACGGTTGTTTGTTGGTTACATCCCAGCAGCCGTATTGGGTAGCTTTATCGGGTATTTTATAGGTATGAATAGCATGATTTATCAGCTATTTAGGCTGATATTTCAGATACCACATAGTATCCCTCCTATAGCTCTGCTGCCTATTGCCCTAATAGCATTTCAAGAGAGTGAATCGGCTGCCATTATAGTAGTTTTTCTGGGAACTCTCTGGACGATGATTATTAATACTGCAATAGGTATGCGACATTTTAAGAGACAGAATAACAACTTTCGAGCAGCTATATTTCATCTATTTCATGCCTTGAAAGTTAGCATTTGGGTAGCCTGGTTTATAGTTATTGCCATAGAAATGTTAACAGGGCCAAAAGGACTTGGGTTTACCCTGTGGGATGCTTATAAAGCTGGCAATGCTGATTACATCATCCAGGTAATTATCTACATCGGGATTATTGGTTTTTTGCTGGATCAGTTACTAGATTTTGCAGCCTATATTCTCTCGCAAATGGTTTCAGATGGTAAAAAATCTTCCTAAACGTTATCTAGGCTTGCGGATTGCACCTTGCCAGCTAATAGTTTGCTTCGCAGAACGTATTCCCAAAGAACGAGTTGCTACGACTTCGATATTAACGTTGATACCAGGGCGCAAAGCTTCATCAGGAATTTTTAGCTTGCCCAAAGCTAGAGTAAAACGGTTATAGTCACGAGTCACAAGTTCGTTGGGAATATCCCCTTCATATTCAGTTTTGTAGCCAGAAAAACCGTGCAAGCTATCCTGGGCGCGGAATTTCACGCGAAACTGAGTATTAATAGCATCAGACTTTGCTGCCAAATCGACTATTTTTAAGTTGAGGTTTTCTCCTGCATCGGCAAACTCTGCCACAGCTAACCGAGTGACATCTTTTTTGGGAATGGCATGGTTGACAGTAAATGTTGTTAAGTTAGCGTCACTTTTGGTGTTACCTTCAACCCATAATTCTTCAGGAAAAGTAATTTCTACTTGTTTGTTATCAGTTAAATTTAGTGTTACAACCTGATTACCAAAGCTGGTAATGGGTTGTCTTTCTTGCCAAACTATTTGAAAAGCCTCTTCTAGACGTTGTTCAAACTCTCGATAATCATCAGCGATCGCAGCACCAGGCGCAAGTAGAGAAGTTGCCCCTTTACGAATATTCCACTTATTCTTCGAGAGGTTGACCTGTTTGTTTATCAGTTGCGAAATTGCTAGCTGCACAGTTGGAGTATCCCCTGCCAAAGGTTCATTGCTATTCACAATACTCAAAATTCCTAAGCGCCCTTGGCTACCATCGCTACCATCACTGCCATCTCGTCCATCGCTACCATCGCTACATCGATAAACCTTATCAGTACACTTGTAATCAGGGCTACCGGGAGTCCCCTTGCAGGTTTTCACTTCCCAACTCCGTCTGTGACAGTTACAACCCTCCGTACCGTTGCCACCTCTACCGCCGCGCCCACCTTCCCCACCAGTTGCTCGAACGGAAATGTTTCGCAAGTCTGCCAAATTGCTGTAATAGACTGTGAGGGAACCACCATTTCCCCCATCTCCTCCCTTGCCACCACTACCACCATTACCACCATTGGGGGCGTTTATGTCGTGGCTGACGCGATTGCGTTGATAACCACAGTCAGGACGATCAGCATGTTCCCCGTCTTCCCCATCTTCACCATCTTTACCCGACAAATCAAGATTTACAGGTGAACCATTGACAAAAATATTTTGGTTTTCACCACTGCTACCATCTCTACCCGATCGCCCATCGGTTCCTGTGCGTCCATCTCTGCCATAATTTCTGGCTACTTTATAGTATTCGTCAGAGGCAACGGCTGGACATAAAACTGAACCAGAAGCAGGCAAAAAGCTAGTAAATAAGCAGAATGTCAGCAGTAGTGGCAGCTTACTCCTAAAACCATTGTGCATCTAGTTACACCTAAAACTTTAGTTGAATTATCTACTCCTGACGCTGATTTTCAAGAATTTGCTCCCTTTTATCCAGTGGTGTGCCAGAATTTTCGCTCATTTGGAAATAATTTAAGTGTCAACGTACCACATACCCAACTTAATAACCGATTAAGCTGCTGTTGGATCGTCATTGACCTTAACAATCAACTTGCCAAAATTATCACCTCGAAGTAAACCGATAAATGCACCAGGAGCCTTCTCTAAACCAATAACTACATCTTCTTTATACTTGATTTGACCAGACTGCAACCATCCAGAAACATCGTGCAAAAAATCATTAAACCGATGTTGATAATCGCTAACTAAGAAACCTTTGATTAAAGCCCGTTTGACTAGTAGTGGCATTAAATTAGGCCCTGGTGGAGTAGATGTGGCGTTATATTCTGAAATCAAACCTACTAGTGGAATTCTTGCCCCAAGGTTTATCTGCTGCAAGACAGTTTCTAAAATCACACCTGCTGTATTGTCATAGTAAACATCAATGCCATTCGGGGCAGCTTCTTTGAGCGCTGAATCAAGTTCTTGAGTTTTGCGGTTAATGCCAACATCAAAACCTAATTCCTTAACTATATAATCCCGCTTATCGTCACTCCCGACAATTCCCACTACTCGCGCACCTTTAATTTTGGCAATTTGACCTACTACTGCACCGACAGCCCCAGAAGCAGCTGAAACCACAACAGTTTCGCCTTCTTTCGGTTGACCGATATCAAGCAGAGCAGCATAAGCAGTTAGACCAGGCATACCTAGTACACCTAAACTATAGGATAAAGGTGCTTGAGTGGGATCAAGTTTACGCAGTGTTTCACCCTTAGATACAGCATAAGTTTGCCAACCGTTACTATTAAGAACAAAATCTCCTACTTGAAATTGAGGATGATTTGATTTAATTACTTGGCTGACTGTAGCACCGACAATAACTGAACCTAATTCTACAGGTGCAGCATAAGACTTGCCTCCACTAATGCGACCACGCATATAAGGGTCGAGAGATAGATAAATGGTGCGGCTAAGAATTTCGCCTTCACCTGGTTCGGGAGTTGGTGTTTCTACCAGAGCAAAATCACTCTCTTTTGGTTCGCCCGCTGGACGACTTTTGAGGATGATTTGTTTGTTAATTAAATCGGACATAAGTTATTTTCCTCTCATGTGTTAGGCGATTTTTTCATCAATATCCTTATCACCAAGGCTTTGCTAAAACTACTGTGCGTTTGCCCTAATTTCCAGGCGGCTTAGGTGGCTTATCTCTCTCTTCCTGTGTACCATCTGTAGTCCCTCCCCCCAAATTAGACACCCAATCGTTTGCTTCTAACCCGAAGTGTCCTGTCTCAAACCACATATCTATCAAAACTTCTTTTCTCAAAGTACTCCAGTGAACAGAAAATGCAACGATATTGTAACGACAGCTAAAGTTGACGTTGCAAAAGTTTACATTTAGAATGTAATTGGCAAAATTAGATAAGTATTTATTCTTATTTATCCTGAAAAACTAACATACGATGAGTATATATTCTTGTCAAAGGCAAAAATTTAATCTTTTGGAGTTCAAGAATGTTTACAAAAGTATTGATTCCTTAATATAATGTAATCAAAAGCGAGAAGGCAAATTGATTGTCAGAAGTGATGAATGCTATTGAATTTCCCTGGCTAACAGCCATAATCCTCTTACCCTTGGTGGCTGCCTTAGCCATCCCCTTAATCCCAGACAAAGAAGGTAGAACTGTCCGGTGGTATGGTCTGGGAGTTGCGATCGCCGACTTTGCACTGATGATTTGTGCCTTTTGGTATAACTACGACTTTCAGAGTTCAACACTCCAACTTGTAGAAAACTATCCTTGGATACCGCAGTTAGGTTTGCATTGGGCTGTAGGGGTTGATGGTTTATCGATGCCCTTACTGCTTCTGACAGGCTTAATAAATACCCTCGCAATATTCGCGGCTTGGAAAGTTACCACCAAGCCGCGATTATTTTATGGTTTGATGTTAGCGATGTACAGCGCCCAGCTTGGCGTATTTGTCGCCCAAGATTTGCTGTTGTTCTTCCTGATGTGGGAAATCGAGTTAGTGCCGGTTTACCTGCTGATTTCCATCTGGGGAGGACAAAATCGCCGTTATGCCGCGACTAAATTCATTCTTTACACCGCTGCTGCATCAATATTTATCTTGATTGCCGGTTTTGCAATGGCATTCTCTGGAGATACCGTCACCTTCGACATGGCGACTCTGGGAATGAAAGAATACCCCAAAACCTTGGAATTGTTGATTTATGCAGGTTTCTTGATTGCCTTCGGTGTGAAGTTACCGATTTTCCCTTTACACACTTGGCTACCTGATGCCCACGGTGAAGCATCAGCACCCGGTTCAATGATTTTGGCTGGTGTGTTGTTAAAAATGGGTGGTTATGCTCTCATCCGCTTCAATGTGGAAATGTTACCCAATGCCCATGTGACTTTTGCCCCAGTGCTGGCAATTTTGGGTGTGGTTAACATTGTCTATGGTGCTTGCTGTGCATTTGCTCAAACCAATCTCAAACGGCGCTTGGCTTACTCTTCAATTGCCCACATGGGATTTGTGCTGATTGGGATTGCATCCTATACAGAAATAGGCATCAGCGGTGCAGTGTTACAGATGGTTTCCCACGGTTTGATTGCTGCTAGCTTGTTCTTCCTGTCTGGCGTTACTTACGATCGCACCCACACCTTGATGATGGATAAAATGGGCGGTATGGCTAAGGTAATGCCTAAAACCTTTGCTCTGTTTACCATTGGTTCAATGGCTTCTCTTGCCTTACCCGGAATGAGTGGTTTTGTGGGTGAGTTGATGGTATTTCTGGGTATTGCCACCAGTGATGTTTACAGTTCCAGCTTCAAAGTTGTAGTCGTGCTGCTGTCAGCAGTTGGCGTGATTTTGACACCAATTTATTTACTGTCGATGCTGCGTCAAGTATTCTATGGTGAGCAAAGTCAAGAGTTGCACTTGGATGCTGTAATATCTGATGTCAAACCCCGCGAAATATTTATTACCGCTTGTTTGCTGCTACCAATCATCGGAATTGGTTTCTATCCTAAATTAGCAACGCAGACTTATGATGTAAAAGCAGTGGAATTAGCCGCCCATGCTCGTCAAGTTCTCCCAGTTGTTGCTCATCAACAACCATCAAGTCTGTACTCGCGGATTTTCTCTGCACCAACATTAGCTAATTCTCAAGTTGAAAGTTCGATTCACATTTCTGAGTAAATTAACTTCCCATTAAGGGGTCTGCAAGTAAATTCTAAATTATTAGGGCAATAAAGGGGTGGTTACGAAACCGCCCCTAAAATTTTGGCATTTTGCAGAGGTGATCAGGTGCTAAACTTTTCGTAATTTAGGATATAGCCAAGAACTAAACAAACGGCTAACTCTAGGCATGACAACATAGGTTAATAGCAAAACCATAGTAATGGTAATGATCAACGAAATAATTAAGGGAGGTAAGCCGCGAAGCAGGGGCGTTATAAATGTATTTAACAAATTAATCAACACAAATACAGCTGCCCAAGTTAGCAATGCTGTTTTATAGCGCGGTGGAGTTTTCAGTGGTTGACCGGGAAGAGAAAACCAAGCTTCTAATCCACAGATTTGTTGAACATCAGGATCGGATTCTACCAGATGTTTACCTTGATTGAGCCAATATTCGCGATCGCGCGATGTCATCCACACCTTTAAATTCTCATAACCGTCAAACCGGAAGATGATCACATATTCATTTCGCACACCAAGTTGGGGACGAATCACGTTTGTTCCCAAATGACCTATATAGGTTCTGGCAACTTTGGTAATATCTTTCAACCAAGCCTCATAGGCGCTTTCGCATCCTGGCTTTACAACTTGTGTAATGACCACGGTTACAAATTGCTCGTCCTGTTCCATCTTTATCAATTTTGGATTTTGGATTTTAAATTTTAGATTGATCCTATGAATAAATTCAAGGCTTGGGGATTTTGGATTTATTTCACGTAGCTTGCTTTTCGCAGAACAAGTACAAATTCGTTGGAAAGCAAACAAATTTAAATTTTGGATTTAGAAGCTTTAATCCAAAATCCAAAATTTAAAATCTAAAATTACATCATTCTCAAGCTAAAGGATATCCAGTTTTTCCAACTTCAAGCCGAACAACATTAGCAGGAACGACACCAGTAGGTGGAGGTAAAAACATTCCACCATTAGTTACAACATAAATTGCAGTGCGTTCGCCCTCACTTTGACCAAAAGCCACTGCTGTGCTACCAATTACACCTGACTCGGCTTGAGCAATAATAGTAGTACTGCGATCGCTTGCAATTCGTATCACACTGTTGTAAATGTGCGTTGCTCCATAAAGGTTGCCTTCCACATCAAAGGCAAAGTCATCAATATTAGTTTGCTCAACAAAAATTTCCGGCTCACCTGGTTTATTAGTGCTATCAACAGGAATCCGCAACAACAACATTTTTTCTGTATTTGAAACGTAGAGGAAATCACCAAAACGCTTCAAGCCATTTGCAGCCGGAAACACGCTCTCCGAATTGCTCCGAGCAAGCATTGGATGTTCTAGCCAAATTGATCCACTGGGTTGAGCAACATCAATTAGCCAGATTGCACCACGATAGGAATCAGCTGTCAAATATTGAGTGTCGGAAAGTGGCGTGATGCCATTGAGAAACATTGCGTCTGGCAGTGTCAGCAAGGTTTCCACCGTGCCATCATTTTTAACTAGAGAAACCACGGGTATAGAATCAGCATTCCATCCTGTTGCCACCAGATCACCGTTGGTAGTAAAAGCAAGACCACTTACTTTGCCTTCAACGGTGGCATGAATTTGCTGATTGCCATCTGGGGTAATGCGAACAACCTCGCCAACCTCATGATTGCTTACAAAAATTGTGCCATCTGAGGCGTAGGCGTAGCCCGCCGCAGGTATTGCTAGATTTTCCAAAAAAGTATTAACAGGAAACGAGGTAATAATTTTAGCAGGTGCTAATTCAATCGGCTTATCTGCGTAAATAGACGGTAAATCTGCGGAATTTCCCATATTAACCTACCATTGTAATTGAATGGGGCCACCAAACTTTCGCATCTCTGCAAAAAACAGTCCTTGCGCTCCTCCATCGGGAAGTGTTGCCAAATAGACAGCAGTTTCGGCCCCTTCTTCTGCCGTGAACGGGGCATTATCTCCCCCCATATCTGTTTTCATCCAACCTGGAGAATAGGCATTTACGAGAATATTAGTACCTTGGAGTTCCTTGGCGAGAAGCACGGTTAGTCCATTTACTCCCACCTTCGAGAGTCGATAGGATGGCGCTAAAGGATAATAGTCAGTGGGAACTGATGTTAGAGATGCCATTTCCGTTGAGATATTGACAATGCGACCGTAATTTTGCACCTTCATCAACGGAATTAATGCTTGAGAAATTCTGAGTACCGCTAGAACATTGGTTTCAAAGGTCGATCGCATCGTTTCCAGTTGCACAGTTAGTAAACTGGACTCCTCCGGCTTAGTTGTGGGATTTACGCCTGCATTATTGACCAGAATATCTACCTTGCCGTAAGTTTCACGCAGCCAATCTGTAAACTGTTGCACACTTCCATCATTGCTGACATCCAGCGTGTGATAGTCAACATCAAGCCCTTCATTGGTAAGCTGCCCTTTAGCAGCAAGACCATCTGTTTCATTACGACTCGTCAGAATTACGCGGTTGCCAATTTTGGATAATTGACGGGAAATAGCATATCCTAGCCCTCGATTGCTGCCTGTTACCACAGCAATTCTTTTTTGAGTCGTCATTTTTATGACCTTGAAACTGGTTTTGATTGTACTGTACTGAGATGCGGTGAATTAAGCAAGTTGATTGCAGTGATACGTTCAATCAATGAGATTACTGACGTTTAATTCAAACTCGAAGCTTGCCATCCACCTAAGCGTTGTTCTCTTTCCACTTGGTAATAATTCTAATCTTCATGAGTTAACCCTCATTTAACGGGAGATTGTGAAAAGATTATAGTTAAAGCAGGTGAAGTAGCCACAAAGCAATTAGTTTTTTAGCTTTTTAATAATTCAAAATGTTGAAAATACTAGAAGGTTATAAATGCTCGATTCAAAAATAGTCTGAAATTTTTGCTCGTTGAGATATTGATGAGCTATTAGCCACAGCCAACTTTACTTAGAAAACACGGTAGCATTGTTCAGATTTAGAATAAAGCTGACTATCAGTATTTCTTGCGGGCAATGCTGATATATTCATAAACCTAGAAGACAAGTTGCCCTCTATGGCTCCCACCACCTCTACTTACCATATTACTGATTTATTCGCCGAACGAGCTAGAAACCTTGCACCACCAACTTACGGCACTGAGTTAAGCAAAATTATTACTGTTAGCTTTGCCTACGGTTTAGCTGATCCAATTCTCTTTCCCCACGCTGATTTGGCTGCTGCAAGTGCTGCTGTACTGGCAGAAGAGGCTCCGATCGCTCTCAATTACGGGCCACCTTCAGCCCAATTGTATGAACAAATTATCCTCCGCTTGCAGGCTAAAGGAATCGCTGCCGATCGCGATCGCCTGATCATTGGCTATGGTTCTGGTCAGATTTTGGGTTTGCTACCAGATGTATTTGTCGAACCTGGTGACGTAGTAATTGTGGAAGGACCAACCTTCTTGGGAGTGGTTAGTAGATTTGTCCATGCTGGCGCACGCGTAATTACCATTCCTGTGGATGAGTTGGGGATGGATGTGGACGTCTTAGAAGAAACTTTGAGCGATTTGAAGAAACAGGGCATTCGACCCCGGTTTATTTATACTATCCCCACCTTTCATAATCCTACAGGCACTACTATGCCGTTATTTCGCCGCCAAAAGCTGGTAGCACTGGCGGCAGAGTATGGCGTGTTGGTGGTAGAAGATGATGCTTACAGCGATTTGCGCTTCCAAGGGGAAGCTGTGTCTCCTTTGGCAACCATTGACAAGGAGGGGTGGGTTTTATACGTGAATACCTTTTCAAAAATTATTGCGCCTGGTATCCGACTGGGTTGGGCTTGTGGCGATCCAGCAATTATTGAGCGGCTGGCAATGTTCAAAAGTGAGGGGCCAGTGGGGCCATTTGTCAGCCATGTGGTCGCCCGCTACTGTGCTACAGGCAAACTAGATTATCACATTCAGGAGTTAATCGCTTGCTACAAGCATAAGTGCAATTTGTTGTTAGAAGCGATCGCTCACGAGTTTCCCAGTGATGTAGTTGCTTTGCGACCAGATGGGGGCTTTTTCGTTTGGTGTAAATTGCCACCAGACATCAGCGCCACAGCACTCCTAAACACTGCCAACGAACATGGCATCAGCTTTCTGTCAGGTACGCGTTGCTATGCCAATGGACAGGGAGATGATGCCATCAGGTTAGCTTTTAGTTTTCAAACAACGGAGAAGATTGTTGAGGGAATTGCTGTTTTGGGAGCAGTGTTGCGCGGATGGCGGTAATTCTTCAGGAGGCAGGAGGCAGGAGGCAGGAGGCAGGAGGCAGGAGGCAAGAAGCAGGAGGCAGGAGGCAAGAGGCAGGAGGCAGGAGGCAGGAGGCAGATAGCGCAGCATTAGCGAGTTCACAGTCCGCGTACTCTTACAGAAAAGCAAGCTACGTGCAGCGTCTCCTAGAGAGCGTCGGGCAGTCTTACTCCTGCCTCCTGCCCGACGCTCGCGGACTCGCTAACGCTGCGCTATCTGCCTCCAACATCCTCGATAAATTTTGTAAACTTAAAAAATTTGTTCTAAGCGTTGGAAATCGCGCTGGACTTCATACCAGAGAGTTTTATTATGAGGGTCTGTCTTCAAAGCTTTTTTGAGATAAATTCTGGCTTTGAGCAGTTGTTTTTCGGAAATTAGCGCCCGTCCCCAAATTTGATAGACGATCGCTAGCCATTGCCGAACTTCTGCATCTGTTGACAACCGATCTGCTAAAGCTTCCGCCAGTGCGATCGCTTGCGGAAATCGTCTTTCTTGCAAAAACCGCTGCAACTGCTCATAAGTCTTCCACTTTAGCCGTTCTTCTATTTCCAACAGATTCGGCGGCTTTGGTTTCCCTGATTCTTGGCTTGTCACCGTTGTTACTGGTGTTTTCTGCCGCTGCGTTGCCTTGGTGTCATTACGCGCGGTTGACACATGACTTGAATGGGCAACAGTTTCCTCTGGCAGTACTACCGTCAGCAGGAGTTTGTAAGCCTCTGTCAAGGCAATAAACTTATCTTTGGCTTTGTTGTCATCTGGGTTGATATCGGGGTGATATTGCTGCGCCAGTCGCCGATAAGACGCTTTGATGTCAGCAAAAGAAGCTCCCGATCTTAAACCTAGTAAACGGTAGCAATCTCCAAGATCCATCTTGAGCTATGAGCTATCGAATATCGAGATAAGGGCTAACAGCTATGAGCTTTAAGCCTGAACTATTAATAATAAGGGCTAATTTGCTATTTTAAAGTTCAATGTTGACAGTTTGTTTAAAGAAGGGCATTGGGCATGGGGCATTGGGAATGGGGCATGGGTAAGAAGGGTAAAGGGGAATGGGTAAGGGGGAAAGGGTTTATTTCTTCATCCTTTACCCTTTACCCTTTACCCTTTAACCTTTTCCCCTCTCTTGTTGCTTCCCCTGCTCCTCTGCCCCTCTGCTCCTCTGCCTTCCTATTCCCCAGTTATTACCGAGGTTCGGTCTTCAATTACACGGTCAATTAAACCGTATTCCTTAGCCTCTTGAGCAGACATGAAAAAGTCACGATCCATATCTTTTTCAATTTTTTCTATGGTCTGACCGGTTTTATCAGCATAAATGCCATTAAGCTGGTGACGAATCCGCAGAATCTCTTTAGCTTCAATTTCGATATCGGTTGCTTGTCCACGGGTGCCACCAGATGGCTGGTGAATCATAATCCGTGAGTGAGGCAATGCTAACCGTTTGCCTTTTGTGCCAGCTGCTAGCAAAAAAGACCCCATTGAAGCAGCTAAACCGACGCAAATAGTCACTACATCTGATTTGATATGTTGCATGGTGTCAAAAATAGCCATGCCAGATGTAACCATTCCACCGGGAGAATTGATGTATATATAAATATCTTTACCTGGATCATCTGAGTCCAGATACAGCATTACGGCGATAATTTGATTGGCAATTTCATCATCAATATCTCGCCCCAAGAATATAATCCGTTCTCGGTAAAGGCGATCGTAGATACTAATCCAATCTGTATATTGTCCACCGGGCATCCGGTAAGGAACTTTAGGAACGCCTATAGGCATAATTTACTCCGTTCTTAATAATTTGGGGGCGGTAGGAGAGTTAGGAATAACTCATAACTCCTGTACAGACGGGATTAATCGCGTCTCTACTCAGCACTCAGCACTCAGCACTCACTAAAGGACACTGGCAGGAAGTGGGGGATTGGCGAGTTCTTCTTTCTCAAAAACTCGGTCAATCAGTCCGTATTCCTTCGCTTCGTAAGGTGTTAGGTATAACAGCCGATCCATATCTTTAGTAATTTTTTCTGGAGGCTGTCCAGTAGTGCGATGCAAGATATCAACTAAGGCTCCTTTATTTACCAAAACTTCCCTAGCGCGAATTTGAATATCCGTTGCTTGACCTTGGGCGTAGCTCTTGGGCTGATGCAGGATAATCGAGGAGTGAGGCAAACTGGCGCGGCAGCCTTTTGTACCAGCACTGAGAAGCATCGCTGCCATACCCATCGCGGAACCGACGCAGATGGTGTGGATAGGAGGCTTGATATATTTCATGGTGTCAAAGATGGCAAAGGCTTCGGTTTCAAAGCCAATAGGTTCGCCACTGTAACCGGAAGTGCCGGTGGAGTTGATATAGATTTTAATCGGTTTTTCGGGGTCGTCGGATTGCAAAAATAGCAATTCGGCCACGATTAATTCCGTGACAGCAGGCACCAGTGGCATCCCAATATAGACAATTCGCTCCTTCAATAAGAGGGAAGGTAAATCTGGCGGTGGTGTCCGGTAAAAGTTATCGCCGTAATATGGGGCTTGAACAGCCTTAATTGGGGAAATGTCCATAGCAACTGATCGCCTGAAACTATGCCGTTAACTGTAATACATCCTAGCGCGATGCACGCCTCCCTCAAGGTGCGGATTTCTCCCTAATGCTGAAGGCGGCTTCGCATCTGCCAATGCTTGGCTTCTAAGATATTCTGATTATATTAGTGTATTTATGTTGGATAGGTTTTCCGTAGAGCTAAAGTAGTGCTTTGAAGTTATTTATTAATATGTATATCCTGAATAGGGACTCTGAGTTATGAAGGTTAATTTGCAGCCTGCCTTGAATGATGGTAATTTGGACGCGAATCAACTGAATAGTCAACGTCAGTTGGGAATTTCGATTTCGGCGATCGCAGAGACTCAAGACCGCCATGTACCCCTAAATTTATGCTTAATTCTCGATCATAGTGGTTCGATGAACGGGCGATCGCTAGAAACGGTCAAAAAAGCAGCGAATCGTCTGGTAGATAGACTCAATCCTGGCGATCGCCTCAGTGTTGTAGTTTTCGATCACCGTGCCAAAGTCTTAGTACCTAGTCAAAGTGTCGAAGATCCAGAGAAAATCAAACAGCAAATTAATCGCCTCAATGCCGATGGTGGAACTGCGATTGATGAAGGATTGCGTTTGGGGATTGAGGAGTTGGCAAAGGGCAAAAAAGATACTGTTTCTCAAGCTTTCCTCTTAACCGATGGGGAAAATGAACACGGTGATAACAACCGCTGTTTGAAATTTGCCCAATTGGCTGCTAGTTATAATTTGACTTTAAACACTTTGGGATTTGGTGACAATTGGAACCAAGATGTTTTAGAAAAAATTGCTGATGCTGGTTTAGGTACTTTATCTTATATTCAAAAACCCGAACAGGCAGTGGAAGAGTTTAATCGCCTGTTTAGCCGGATTCAAACGGTGGGATTGACTAATGCTTATCTGCTATTCTCCCTAATGCCCCATGTCCGGCTAGCGGAACTCAAACCCATCGCCCAAGTTTCCCCAGACACAATTGAGTTACCACTGCAACAAGAAGCTGATGGACGTTTTGCTGTGCGGTTGGGAGATTTAATGAAAGATGCAGAACGGGTAATTTTAGCTAATATTTATTTGGGACAATTGCCAGCAGGTGAACAAGCGATCGCTAATGTGCAAGTCCGCTACGATGATCCAGCCGCCAACAAGGTAGGTTTATTGACAGCAAATATCCCAGTTTATGCCCATGTCGTGAAAAATTACCAAGCAGACCTTAATCCCCAGGTGCAACAGTCTATTTTGGCATTAGCTAAGTACCGCCAAACCCAGCTAGCCGAGACGAAATTGCAACAAGGCGATCGCTCTGGTGCGGCGACGATGTTACAAACGGCTGCGAAAACTGCGCTGCAAATGGGAGATACTGGGGCGGCGACGGTGTTGCAAACTTCTGCCACCCAGCTACAAGCTGGCGGAGATTTATCTGAAAGCGATCGCAAGAAAACCAGAATTGTCTCGAAAACAGTTTTGCAAGATACCCCTCCCCAGTAAACTCAGGTTTAGATGAAAGTTAAATTGCTCTCGGCGTTAAATGACAATAATGTTGATGTGGCTCAAACAAGTAGCCAACGTCAACTAGCAATGACGATTTTTGCGATCGCTGGTGAGTCCGATCAAAATCTGCCCCTTAACCTCTGCTTGATTCTGGATAGAAGTGGTTCTATGCATGGACAACCGATAAAAACGGTGATCCAAGCAGTGGAAGGATTAATTGATCGGTTGAAAGTAGGCGATCGCATTTCAGTTGTGGCTTTTTCCGGTTCTGCGGAAGTCATTATCCCTAACCAAGCGATTCAAGACCCCGAAAGCATCAAATCTCAAATCAAAAGCAAACTGACTGCTAGCGGCGGCACTGCGATCGCTGAGGGTTTGGAATTAGGCATTACAGAATTGATGAAGGGGACAAGAGGCGCTGTTTCCCAAGCATTTCTGCTGACAGATGGGCATGGTGAAAGCGGTTTGCGAATTTGGAAATGGGACATTGGGCGAGATGACAATAAGCGCTGTCTGAAACTGGCGCAAAAGGCTGCCAAGCTGAACCTAACTATTAATACTTTCGGATTTGGCAATAGCTGGAATCAGGATTTGCTAGAAAAAATTGCTGATGTCGGTGGTGGGACTCTAGCTCATATTGAACGTCCTGAACAGGCTGTGAATCAATTTAGCCGACTGTTTGGACGGATTCAATCGATTGGACTAACTAACGCCTACTTGCTGTTATCTTTAGTGCCAAATGTCCGATTAGCAGAATTGAAACCCATTGCCCAAGTTGCCCCAGACACAATCGAGTTACCAGTGGAACCCGAAGCTGATGGTAGCTTTGCTGTACGTTTGGGAGATTTGATGCAGGATGTAGAACGAGTAGTTTTGGCGAACATTTATCTGGGACAATTGCCAGAAGGGAAACAAGTGATCGGGCATCTGCAAATTCGTTATGATGACCCATTAGTAAACGAACAAGGCTTACTTTCGCCCTTGATGCCGGTGTATGCAGATGTAGTGCGGGCGTATCAACCGACTTCTAATCCGCAGGTACAACAGTCTATTTTGGCATTAGCAAAGTATCGTCAAACCCAGTTAGCCGAAGCGAAATTGCAACAAGGCGATCGCACTGGTGCAGCAACGATGTTGCAAACAGCAGCCAAAACCGCTTTACAAATCGGAGATAAAGGTGCAGCGACAGTGTTGCAAACTTCCGCCACTCGCCTGCAAGCTGGGGAAGAACTTTCGGAAGCAGACTTGAAGAAAACTAGGATTGTATCAAAGACTGTTTTACAGGAATAGTAATTCAGCGTTGCTGATTAACGCGATGAAAGTTTCCCGCCAAAGCGCAAGCGAGAAAAAATATTTTATTCCTCAATTGAGCAACAAAGTAGTCGCATATTCCTAACTTATTGATTAACAACCAGTGAAGAGTTTGACTTATGTTGATCCAGAAGATTGTCCAAGAATTGCAAGACATCCCTGAAGACAAACTAGCAGAAATTTATGACCTAATTCACTACTTTCGGCTAGGTTTAAGTCAAGAACGTACACAACCCCGCACCCCTGGTTTATTAAAAGGACAACTCGGCGATGCTTTCTTTGAACCATTGCCAGAAGATGAACTTCAGCAATGGGAATGAGCTACCTCATCGACACCCATATCCTGCTGTGGTGGCTCTTTGACGACCTAAAACTCCACACTGACTGCCGAGACATCATTCGCAACCCAGATCATCGGATTATTGTCAGCAGTGCTTCTGCTTGGGAAATTGCCACCAAATAACGGATGGGTAAACTACCCGAAGCCAAACAACTTGTTGAACAATATTCACAGATATTGCATCAGGCTAAATTTATCGAACTTGTCATCACCACAGCCCATGCGCTCAGAGCAGGAAGCCTACCGATCGCCCACCGAGATCCCTTTGATCGCATGATCATGGCTCAGGCTGAACTCGAAAATTTACTTGTCATCACTTACGACAAAGCCTTCCAGACTGGACTGATTCAGGTAATTCCTGACCTCAAGTAAAGCCAAGTATCGCCAAACCCAGTTAGCCGAGGCGGATCGCACTGGTGCAGCCACGATGCTACAAACGGCTGCTAAAACTGCTTTACAAATTGGAGATAAAGGGGCGATCGTCCAAGTAGGACGATACAAAAAAGATTAGCACTTTGCTAAAGCCCTTTTCTTGCTAAGACTAGCAAAACTCTGCTAAAAGTGCTAAAGGTAAATGATTAGTAGTAGCGTGTCAAGGCTAAAATGTAATGCACTATTTTAATTGCCACGCCAGTAGCTTGAGAATTACACATGAAAACCACTGGCATTCATCATGTAGCTATTATTTGTTCTGACTATAATCGCTCCAAAAAGTTTTATGTCGAAACTTTAGGCTTTTCGATCATTGAAGAGACTTTTCGCACCGAGAGAAATTCGTATAAATTAGATTTACGAGTTGGAGAAAATGCTCAAATAGAGCTATTCTCTTTCCCAAATCCTCCAGAACGACCTAGTAAACCAGAAGCTTGTGGTTTAAGACATCTTGCTTTTCAAGTTGATGATGTTGAAGAAACTGTTTTTTATTTAAAATCAAAAGGAGTAGAAGTAGAAAATATCAGAGTTGATGAAAATACAAGTAAAAAATTTACTTTCTTTAAAGACCCAGATAATTTGCCATTAGAGATTTATGAAAATTAAGCTTCAATTATAAATAATTCAAAAACTTAATCAGTTCGTACAATGAATGATAAGTATGTACAGTTTGGCTGTTTGTGATTTTCCACAAAATTTGTTTGGATTGTGTTATCACTTCTACTGATAAGGCCTTTTTATTTTGATTAACTTGGAAGCCTGCACGTTTGAAAGCACGAATAGTCCATACAGACGCGATACCCTCACCTATCAAACTAATTTCTCCTTTGTGGGATGTATGGAGATTAAATTCCCCAGAAGCAACATCAAATTCTACACCTTCACTCTCGAAAGTATCAGCAAATGCACCACTCAACACCAAATCTTCCGGTGCGCCAACGTGTAAAATCCCATTAGTTGATAATAGCCAAACTTTATCAGCAAGACGCAAAGCTAAATCTAAATCGTGGGTAGAAAGGAGAATAGCCTGATTAGTTTCCCGCGCTAACTGACGCAACAACTGCATAATTTCCACCCGTCGCGGTAAATCTAAAAATGCTGTTGGCTCATCAAGTAACATTACAATAGGCGACTGAGCCAAAGCCCGCGCAATCATAATTTTTTGGCGTTCACCATCACTTAATTCGCTAACTTGGCGCTGTGCTAAGTGTACTGCTCCTACAGATTTTATTGCCCAATGTACTATTGTTTCATCTTCAGATGTCAAATTTCCCCACCAATCAGTGTAAGGATATCGCCCCATACTCACCAAGGTGTAGGCTGAAAGCATTCCGACATCAACTTTCTCAGTGAGTACCAAACTCAGCCGTTTGGCTAATTCTTGTGGTGCTAACTTGTAAATATTTTCCTCCAAGAGTCGCACTTCCCCCTCAATAGGGGGTTGCATTCCGGCGAGCGATCGCAGTAATGTAGATTTACCTGCACCATTGGGGCCAAGTAAGCAAACCAGTTCCCCAGCTTGCAGAGATACAGAAATATCCGATGCAACACACCGAACAGTTTTTCGGGATGTTTTATAACCAATAGTCAAGTTATGAGTTGTTAAAATCGAGTTACTCATGAGAAACTTCACCTTAAAAAGACTCTGCGTTACTCCGCGCGTACCTCCGCGTACCTCTGCGTTTCAAAAATCTTAAAAAGACTTTTGGGAATTACGCCGCAGAATTACCCAACTAACAACAGGAGTTCCAATCAAAGCAGTAACAGCATTTAAAGGTAAAACCATCTGATTTACCGCAAGTTGAGAAAACAAATCTGCAAACAATGCTAAGATTGCACCCATCATTGTTACACTAGGAATTAATATCCGATGGTCGGAAGTATTAAAAAGACTACGACAAAGATGAGGAATTGCTACACCTAAAAATGCTATAGGGCCACAAAAAGCGGTAATTGCTCCAGCTAATATAGATGCACTGGTAATAATAGAAAATCTGGTTTTCTGCACCGTTAAACCTAAACTACGTGCATAAGATTCACCAAGTAAAAGTGCATTCAAGGATTTTGATTGCAAAACTGCTCCCAATAAACTCAAAAGTATCACTGGAATTAAAACAACTAACTGTTTCCAAGTCACCCCAGCAAAACTCCCAAAAGTCCACATGATATAACTTTGAATGCGTTCTTTTGAGCTAAACTGCAACAAAATACTAACAATTGCACTAGTAGCATAGCCAAACAATAAACCTAAAATTAGTAACGTCATCGTATCTTGCACTCGGCGAGAAACAACTAACATCATTCCTAAAACTGATGCTGCGCCAAGACTTGCTGCTATCACTAAACCAAAATCGCTAATTATTCCCAAATCTGCTAATAATGTTGGTGTCGTAGCACTTGCTGTCAACACAACTAACGCTACACCTAAACTTGCACCAGAACTAATTCCCAATACAAAAGGCCCCGCTAAGGGATTTTTAAATAGGGTTTGCATTTGTAAGCCACTCACACCTAAAGCCGCACCCGCTAAAGTTGCAGTTAAAGCTTTAGGTAGGCGAAATTTGAGAATAATATGAGTCCATGTTACTTTTTCTGGTTCAAGTCCTAGCAAAATTTTGACTATTTCATCCAGAGGAATATCAACTGAACCCAAAGCCAAGTTTAATAAAAAAGCCAAGATTAAACTTACAAGTATAATTAGAAAAATAATGGTTTTGAAAACCGGATTTTTTTGGGTTAGTAGAGGAATTTTAAATTTATGTTTTTCGTTTAACATTATTAATTAATTTTGTGGTAATAAAATAGTTTATGGTTAGGTAATATCTCTGGATGTAGTATTTGAATCAAGTCAGATAAAACCATATCTGGGTTACTAATTCCGCTTTCCCAGTAATCATTACCTCCACTTTCATTCACACGGGCATTATTATTGTAAAGATTGCCTGTTTTCACAGCCTTAAAATCAGCATAGCGATTATCTTCAGCGACTAAATCCTTTAAATTCTTCCAAGATTGACTAAAATTCAACCAGTAATCAGCATTGGCTGCACGTTCTAAAACAACTTCAAAAGATAAAGGTAAACTACCAGAGGATTTATCATCACTCCAGAGATAATTTGCTCCTGCATCAGCCAGATATTTGGCTACGTAACTTTTACCCCCAGGCATATACCAAGTACCTTTAAAATTGAACCCAACAAATATAGTTGGACGATTTTTTACAGCTTTAGCTTTTTGAGCTACTTGTTCATATTTATTGGCAATTTCACTAAATATTTTTTCTGCTTGCTCATCTTTATTAAAAAACAGAGCCGTAAATTTTAACCATTCGCTTCTTCCCAGTGGTGTGTCTTCCATATATTCAGAATTTATCCCCACTTTCAAACCCGCCTCTGTGAGTTTGGCATAACTATCAGTTTGGGAATTTCCAGTACCAAAAGTTGTCACCAAGTCAGGATTTAATTCTAATAATTTTTCTATATTCACATTAGAATTATTCCCTACTTGTGCTATCTTTTTGGCTTTGATTTTCTCGACTACATCAGGAGTATTGACTTGTTTAGTATTACTAATACCAATCAGTTTATCAACTACACCTAATTTCGCTAGGTGGGGTAAATGAGTAGTAGATAGAGAAACTATGGAGTTAATAGGAACTGTAATTACCTGCGCTTGATTAAATCCTTTTGGCGTGGGAGTTCCACATTGGACTAAAACATATTCAAATTTTGTGTTAACATTTTGCCAAGGATTTTTTATAGTGACGATTTTGTAGTGTTTATGATACTCCACTGCCAAGCCTGTGGCATGAATAATCTTGATTTTATTAGGGAAGTAATCAGTATTGGGGTCATATTTTTGAATACAGCCGTTATTATTGGTATTTGTAGAGGTGTTAATTGGTGTAATATGGCAAGCAATAATTAAAGTGGCAATTAAGAAGAATTGGCATAAAAAAATAATGGGTTTTGAGTGAGTAAGTTTTACCAATTTCATGGGGTTTTAGGAAAGATAATTTTGCTCACGCAAAGGCGCAGAGAGTTAGAGAGGAATAGAAAATAAGATGAACTAAATAAAATCTGTTTTATGTCTTCGCGTGAGATTTTAAAAATAGAAGTTATACGGAATCTGGTAGATAGCAATGTTCAATAACTTTGTTACCTTTTAGCAAATGTTCATTGACAATAGTTTCAGCTACGCTTGAGTTAACGCGAGTGTACCAAGTTCTATCATCAGAATAAAATACTACTGGCCCTTGTTGGCAAACTTCCAAACAGCCAGATGTTCTCACTTCTATGTCTAAACTGGCATTTTCAACTGCTGATTTTAAAGCATCAAATGTGGGTTGCCATTTGCGTGAAGGAAGACAACGAGTAGAAGTACAAACTGAAATATAAGAATGCTTCAGAGGATTTTTGGTAAACGGGATTGGTTGAATACCCAATACATAAATATCTCTTAATTCCTGATACAAAGCTAACTGTGATAAATCAGGTTTACCTTCTGGTAATAAATTTTCACCATCAACGAAAGGATTCGGTAATAAAATCGTCATCAATTGTTCATCTGCACCATTCCAAAATTGAATTCCCCAACTTCTGGGATTCCCTTCTGTATTAAACCGACGATAAAAAGCTGCACGACTAACTTGACGCTGCTTCCTGACTTCTACAGGGGTTCTACAAAGAGGCCCACCAAAATTAGTATCAATACACAAATGTAAATGCCAACCTTCAGTAGCTACCGTCAAATATCCATCGTAGAGAATACAAAGTTTTGGCGCAGCATTAAATTCTAATTCCAAAACACTACCTTGGACAATATGTCCCACCCCTACCTGTTGCCAATTTTGCTCAAATAAAGTGTAAAGTAACGATGACAAAACATCACTTCCACAATCAAAATATTCATACTCAATTGTTCCACCTGTAGGCAACGCCTCAGTCACAACTTGATTTACTGGTGTAACCGTAAGGATTCAGGTGCTGGGGTATTGACAAGTGTGGTAGGGGAAGCAGAATATAGCAATTATGGAAAAAGACCTGCCACTAAAACTAGACATTGAAACCCTAAAACAGTTGGAGAAAGAGCAACTGGTAGAGATGCTTATGGAGCAGGCAAAAGCTATAGAACAGCTAAAATCCAGAGTAATAGAACTAGAATCTGTAATAGAGAAACTCAAAGTTAGTAGAGACTTAGACAGCACAATATCATCAAAACCACCGTCGGCAGACATCCTCAAAAAAACCGAGAAAAAACTTGAAGATGAACCAGAGGAGAGTGAAAGGCCAAAACGGAAACCAGGAGGACAGCCAGGACATCCGGGAAAAACGAGAAAGGGTTTTGGGAGAGTAGATAGGTTTGAGATATTAAGACCGCAAGTGTGTTTTTGTTGTGGTCAAAAGGAATTCAGTAACAAACCAATAAAAATAGAAACCCAGCAAGTAGCACAGTTGGTAGAAAGACCCATCGAAATCGTAGAATATCAAAGACATACCTGTATTTGTAGCGAGTGTGGGTCAACACAAACAGCAGACTGGTCGCCAGAAATAGTACCGGGACAAGATATAGGAATCAGACTGCAAGCTTTCTTGGGATGGATAAATAATTACGGGCATTTACCATACGAAAAACAACAAGAATTGTTGTGGGAACTAGGACAAATAGAAATTGGCGTGGGAACATTAGTAGCCACGAATGAACGAATAGATGGTGCAGTAGCTCAAAGTATTGATAGTCTCAAAGAATGGATTAAACTTACCCAGCCAAATATCCATGTGGATGAAACACCTTGGTTAGTCAAAGGTGTAAAAGAATGGTTATGGATTTTTGCCAATACCGACTTCGCTTTATTTCATGCGGCTGATACTCGTTCTCGTGCTGAATTAGAATCTATTCTAGGCTCAAGCTATGAGGGTGTACTCAGTTCTGATGACTTTAGTGCCTACAATGGTTATAAGGTCATTGCTCAACAGAAATGTCAAGCACATTTACGCCGTCACTTCAAGAAACTAATCAAGATTCCTGGCTTGAATAACAAAGAGATTGGGTCAGCATTTGTCAGCCTGATAGATGAAGGTTTTAAAAACTATGCTCTCTTCCAACAAACTAAAAACATTGATGAGTTCTGGAGTTGGGCATCCGAGTTCAAACTAAAAGTTGAATCTTCCATTCATTCATGGATTGATAAAGCTGGAGGAGAAGCAGGTAAACTTTTACGCTCCTTACGTAATAAAGCTCATCAATGGTGGTATTTTTTAGACCACCCGGACATCCCGCCTGATAATAATTTAGCTGAACGAACATTACGTTTAGCAGTCACAAAACGAAAAGTCAGTGGTGGTTCTCGTTCTCTGAAGCGATTCCAAGATACTGCTAATTTATTGACTGTTATACAAACTTGTCGCCGTCAAGGACGCTCTGTTATTGACTTTTTTGACCAAGCTATCAAAGCGATGGTTAACTCTTCTGTGCAGACCCCTTCTTTAATTCCTCTCGTTTAGACCTGAATCCTTACGTGTAACCAAACAATTAAATTCACTCATATTCTACTCTCCTTTGCGTGAAAAAACTCTTAACCTTAAAACCTAGAACTCAACCCAACCTGAAAAACCCTCCCCCCATCAGGAAAACCCGGAAACAACTGATAACGCTGGTTAAAGATATTATCTACACTACTTGTCAGTATCAAACTATCATTTAAAGGGACGCGCATTTTGAAATCTAAAGTAGTATAACCAGACAAAAACTCTGTATTATCGTTATTCGTTGGATACCCATTCAAAGAATTCATGAGCAATCCTAAATACCAACCTTGAGGATTTTCATAAGAAACACCCAAATTTAGTTTATCCGCACCTGCAAAACGCAACTCCTTATCAACTTCCGCCGGATTAGAACTTTCTAAAATTCGCGGATCATTAGCTGTATAATTAGAAAAAGCATAGATATTCTTCGCTAGCTGCAAATTCAGAGAGGCTTCAATTCCTGTAGTTCTAACTAGTCCGATATTTTCAAAAGTACCTGTATTGCCATTCACGGGTGGTGTCAATCGCTTAAAAGCAATTGTATCGGATACTGTGTTACTAAAGAACGTCAAACGTAATAAGCCTATATTACCTAACTTTTGGTCAATGCCAATATCAAAACTATCACCCTTTTCGGGTTTAAGTTCAGGGTTTCCAATATTAGTAGGATTATTGTTAAATAAATTAGCAATGGTTGGCGCTCGGAAGTTTCTGATATAGTTAGCTCTGAGTGTTGTGGAGTCAGAGATTGCTAATTTTGTACCTACAGATGGTGATGTAAATGAACCATTTACCAAGCTACTGAAATCTTGGTGTACTCCTAAATTGATACTCAAGCTAGAAGTAAAATTATTTTCATATTTGGCGAAAATGCCTCCTTGACTAATACTGTCATCGTAATTTTCTCTATTGACATTACTGCCATAATTAAAAGTGGTATTACGCACATTTACATTCCGGTAATCAAAGCCGTAAACCAAAATCTGATTTTTGGTCAGATTCCAACTATGTGTGGTTTGAATACCGTAAGAAACTTGGTTAGAATCAAACCGATTTTGAGATGAAAGTGCGCCACTACGATTATCAAAACGAGTATTGAGAAAATCAGTATAAACTCTGGCTGTTAAAAGTGAATCATTTCCATTCCCTAATTTGGAATTCCAGGTTAAATCAGTGAGAACTTGGTCTGTGTATTTACGATTATTGTCGGTGAGAGAATTGAAAAAACCTTGCCCAAATTGGGGTTCAGGAATTGCTACTCCTCCTGGTACTCCCTGTTCTTTGCTTAAGTATAGGCTTGAGAGACTTAAGGTATTACGTGTTCCTAAATCTGCCTCTAGTTTGACATTAAAGTTGTTAAACAGAGCATCATTATTTGTTCTCGTTCCCGTAAAATTGGCTTCAGGAATTGTAAAAGGATAATTATTTTCTGCTTGGGTACGGTTGTAACCTACAACCCAATAAATTGCACCTGCTTTCCCACTATTTTGAATATTTTGTTGGTTTAGTCCATAAGTACCAATATTCACCTTGGCTTCTGTTGTAACTTTCTCTGTGGGACGACGAGTGACAATATTAATTACCCCTCCTATTGCATCAGAACCATAAAGAGTTGAACCTCCTCCTGGTAACACTTCAACTCTTTCGATATTATTGGTAGTGAATTCTGAGAGGTCAAAACCCCCGCCACCAAGATTATTAATCGGTCTACCATCAAGCAATATTAATACTTGACCGGTATTAGAACCACGAATAAATTGACCACTTAAAGCGTTAACTTCTGTGCCAACTGTACCATCACCTAAGATACCAGGAAGAAATCGCAGTGCTTCTTTGACAGTTCTTGCACCTTGCGCTTCCATTTCTTCACCCGTAATTACGTAAACAGGACGGGTGGAATCTTTCACTGTCCCTTCGCGGCGAAAGGGTGAAAATACAGGTTCATTCAATAGCTTGTCGATGACTGTTAATTCAATATCTGGTTCTTCTGTGGATGCTGGAGTATTTTCAGGTGTTACTTGTGCAACTGGTTGTAAGTCTCTTGCAGAACCTTCATACTTGGGAAACTCAGATATTTGTGGAACTTGATTAGCGATCGCTACATTTCCTCCACCGACCATCCCATAAATTGCGGTAAAAACGAAGATTTTTGAGAAAAATTCACAACAAGTAACTATACGGGAAGTGGACATGAAACTCCTCGTTTTCAGTAAATGCAGGTATTTATTTGTGCTGTTGAATTTCTAAGATTTAGGGTTACAATGCATTGCCATACCTAAATCATGGTGGATACTATTTTGATAGCAAAAAAGACTTTGTGGTATTCCTTATGGATACCCAAATTCCTATAGGACAACCAAAAATTAAGTGTCGTTACTAACAGCGAAGCGAATTAGTAAAACTTGCAGAGGGTACTGTCTTAAAACAATATTTGTACCCATGAAATTCTTTAATAAAATGTATCATCTGTGCCTCGCAGATAAATGTTTTGTGTCTAGAGTGAGTCGGCGGGCATTCTGGCTCATACAATTTTGGATTTTGAATTTTCGATTTTGGATTATTGGGTAGCTTCCCAATCCAAAATCTAAAATCTAAAATCTAAAATCGGTTTACAGCTGCGGGACAGCGCCGGATTTACACCGAACTTTCCCCCTTGCGTCTGATGGCTGCTCCCCATCAGAACCGACAGTTATGTGTCACATTACCATAGTTACTGTCTATATGTAAATTCATTTGGTAATAATCGGTGAGAGGTTGAGATAATTTTATTTTTGCCAATTATAAATTGTGCTGGAAATTTAGGAAAAACGCAGGTATTAAGTCAACTTTTGTGCTGAATTTATGCGGCAAAAATGAATAATGTATATCAAGATTAAGCCTAGACTACGCCTACTGTAAGCATCGCCTACTCAAAAGCTGCAATTTTGTTATCCCCCTCCCCAGCATTGATCGGCTAAGAATTTAATGATACTTTAGATAAGATTGCAGTAAAAAATAGCTTTTTTGACTATCTATAAAACATTTCATATAAGTATCAAGTTGTTGTCATAAAACCATACAAAGACATAATTACTGTCGAAAACGTCATATTTTAAACTATCGGTTATTATGCTAGTAAAATTTTACATTTAGACAGAGTGGGCAACTGGTTTTCTTCACTAATGAAGTAGGCAAAAGATGTCCTACACAAGTTGCGTGTCTGAAAGATGAGCAAATAGCTGGTCAATAATTACTGGCTATTTTACATATTTAGAGAAAATCAATCAGCACTACACAATAGCGATTGTCTTTGATATGACTGACTGATTTTAGCAGTAAAGTCTTTACTTTCATGTCAATAGCACCCTGGAATTGGGAACTATAAAAGTAAGAACAAAGCTAGATTTTTCAATTTATACTCATACCTGTGAAATGTCTTATTCCACTAGTAGTCTTTCAGATGTTTTCTAGTTTGATTTCAAACCCTCAAAGCTATCAGGAGTAAATATGCAAGCAACAAACGTAACTCTGGGAATTCCCAACCTCAATACTATGAATACCCAGGATTATATTGAACTAGAACAGCAATATGGGGCTGATAATTATCATCCTTTAGATGTAGTCATCACCAAAGGAGAAGGTGTGTGGATATGGGATATAGAAGGTAAAAAATACCTAGATTTTCTTTCAGCTTATTCAGCATTAAATCAAGGTCATTGTCATCCCAAAATTCTTGCAGCCATGATTGAGCAAGCCGAGAAAGTTACACTAACTTCCAGGGCTTTTCGTAATGACCAGTTAGGAAGATTTTATGAGAAACTTTCTCAAATTTCTGGTTTACCCAAAGTGCTACCCATGAATTCGGGAGCCGAAGCTGTAGAAACTGCTATTAAAGCCATTCGTAAATGGGCTTATAAGGTAAAAGGTGTACCAGAAAATCAAGCAGAAATTATTGTTTGTAGTAATAATTTTTCTGGACGCACTATTAGTTTGATTAGCTTCTCTACAGAAGAACAATATCAAGATGGATTTGGGCCTTTGACGACTGGGTTTAAAGTTATCCCTTTTGGTGATGCTGAGGCTTTAGAAAAAGCGATTACTCCTAACACTGCGGCATTTTTGGTAGAACCAATTCAGGGGGAGGGAGGTATTATTGTTCCTCCCAATGGGTTTTTAAAGCAAGCAGAACAAATCTGTCGTCATCATAATGTCTTATTGGTTTTTGATGAAATTCAAACTGGCTTGGGAAGAACAGGTAAAATGTTTGCCCATCAATATGAGAATGTTAAGCCAGATGGCATAACTGTAGGTAAAGCTTTATCTGGTGGATTTTATCCCATTTCTGCGTTTATTTCGACAGAGGAAGTGATGGGTGTATTTCAACCAGGAGATCATGGTAGTACCTTTGGCGGAAATCCTTTAGCTGCTGCTATTGGAATTGCAGCACTGGATGTTCTTATAGAAGAAAAGTTGCCAGAAAAAGCCTTACAACTGGGAGAATATTTTCTAGATAAATTACAATCAATTGAAAGTTCATATATTAAGGAAGTGCGTGGTAAAGGCTTATTAATTGGCATGGAATTGCACGCCGAAGCGGGTGGTGCTAGACGTTTTTGTAAAGCCTTAGCCAAAGAGGGATTATTAGCCAAAGAAACTAGAGATAATGTCATTCGTTTTGCTCCACCCTTGGTTATTTCCCAATATGAAATAGATTGGGCGTTGGAGAAAATTGAGCTAGTTTTGACAACCACTTGTTAGTTTGGCGTAAATTGAGTATGATGGGTTACTTGTAGTGTTTAAAAAGTCGTTAGTAGCAAAATTGAACAATCGTTTCATCCAATTCATGAGTATCTGGGAATTGCACGTCAAGTTAAATAAAAGACGGCAATCTGATCCTGGTTTGTCCTGGTACGACCACTGCGAAGCGCCTAGTACGTTGGCAAGACTTGCCTTGTAGTCGCTGTGCAGACCGTATAACTTTTATTTTCAATAAAAAGGACAATCTACCATGAATCGTGAAGAACTTTTGCAACAAACTGTGCAACCAATTGACATTAAAGATTTTGATGTTGTTGGCTTAGTGGAAGCTATGGGTAAGACAGCTTTCCAAGGTCGAAATTTGGGGCGGGCAGCAAAAATTTATGACGCAATGCTGCAAGATAAAGAATGTACGATTATTCTGTGTTTAGCTGGGTCTTTGTTTAGTGCTGGACTCAAGGGAATAGTCCACGATTTAATTACTCACAATATGGTAGATGCGATTGTATCTACTGGCGCTAACATTGTTGACCAAGATTTCTTTGAAGCGTTGGGTTATCGTCATTATGTTGGCGACGCCTTTGCTGATGATGAGGTGCTAAGACAGCAAAGGATAGACCGCATATATGACACCTACATTGATGAAGATCAACTGCGGGTGTGTGACATGACGATCGCAGAAATCGCCGAGAATTTAGAGAAGCGTCCCTATTCTTCACGGGAATTTATTGAGCAGATGGCGGTTTATTTAGAACGTCGGGGTAACTATGGTCAATCTGTAGTGCAAGCCGCTTATCAACACCTTGTACCAATCTTTGTCCCCGCTTTTAGTGACTGTTCGGCTGGCTTTGGCTTAGTGCATCACCAATGGAATTCTCCAGAATCTCATTTAACCATTGACTCGGTGCGAGACTTTCGGGAGTTGACGCAGTGCAAACTAGCTTCCAACTACACTGGATTGGTAATGATTGGTGGTGGTGTACCAAAAAACTTCGCCCAGGATACGGTGGTAGCTGCGGAAATGCTGGGATTTGATACGAGTATGCACAAGTATACAATTCAAGTCACTGTCGCCGATGAGCGAGATGGTGCTCTATCTGGTTCTACTCTCAAAGAAGCTCATTCTTGGGGGAAGGTAGATAAAGCTACTGAACAAATGGTGTTTTCTGAGGCGACTGTGGCATTCCCGTTAATTGCGGGGTATGCGTATCATAAGGGGAACTGGCGCGATCGCCAACCACATCATTTAGCTGAGTTATTTACTAGACCTCAACCCAAGGTAGCAACTGTGTAGAGATTTTTAGGGGGCTTTCTTTGCCCCCTAAAATTGCTATACAGATTGCTGTTTCCCTAACTAGCTATGATTTTATTTTGAATTCCCTATCTGTCGCAAACATTTTTTGAATTGGTATTACCCAAAAACACAGAAGCAAAACCGGGAATATATGGGAGTAGAGAGATTAATTAATCAGTACTATTGCTGAATAAAATTAGTAGTATTTTTAGCTATAATATCTCTGTAATTAAGATAGAACTTAGATATTAAAATATGACTAATTTACTTAGGTTGTTGACAATTTCATCTTTGTTACTGTCTACGGGTTTGCCATCTTTTGCCACCAATAAATCCTTCGTAACTGAGAAACATTTCCAAGGTGATGTGGAGCCAAAAAATTGCCCTCTCCAAAAAAGGAAAAAAGGTAGTTTTATATATAATCTTTGCCAAGTTAAGGGTAAGCCAATATCTTTATATATCCAAAGTGTTGAAGCATCTGATGGCAATGAAAATGGCGCTCTGGATGTTGCTGTATTAACATACAAAAATGGACAATTAATTCACGTTAGTGCTGAAGATTTTCACAGATATGGTTTCCGCAATCAAAAATTAGTTGCAGCTTGGCATCTAGATAATACCATTGAAAATGTATCATCATCTCAATATCGCGCCATAGAAAAGCGTTTTGTAACAGAGTCTTTACCAAAAATTAAATGAATTGGTACAGAAGAAAGTTTAAAAAAAGTTACACAAGAAATATGCAATTTGTCCAATGATTTTGCTGAGTTTTTTGCAAATACTCAACCAAGTTTCTCAACACAGCTGGAACAAACTCCGCGCTATAAATTTTCTCCACAAGCATCAGTTTATACAGCTTGCCTGCTTCCAACAGCCACTCACGCGGACATAAAACCAACTTAGTTTAGTTTCATATCCTTCCCTACGGGACGCCAAAGGCGAACGGGATATTGCTACAATCCAATCTATGATCCTACTTAACTCAACTGTGTTAAATCATCCTCATGAGTCGAGATGCGTTGGTAGTGGGAATTAATCAGTATCCTTTCTTAAAAGATACTCCAACAAGCAAAGCGAAACATCTTTTTACCCCTGCTAACGATGCCGAAGCGATCGCGCAACGTTTAGAAGAATATGGTGATTTTCGCGTGCGGCGACTGCCAGAAACGATTCAGGGTCAACAGCGTCGAGTCACATCTGATGGTTTGGTCAAACATGAGACTTTGGAAGATGCGATCATCCAGTTATTCAACCCAGTAGGCGAAAATATTCCAGAAACAGCGCTGTTATATTTTATCGGTCATGGTTTACGCAAAAATCGCGGCGGGGTAACTGAAGGTTTTTTGTGTACCAGCGATGTTGATCCCCGAAAGAATCAGTGGGGTGTTTCCCTGCGATGGTTGCGAGAACTGTTGCAAAAAAGTCCCGTCAAGCAGCAAATCGTCTGGCTGGACTGCTGCTACAGTGGAGAACTATTCAATTTTGTAGAAGCAGATTTGGGGACATCGCTTCAAGAACAGACGCGGTTTTTAATTGCTGCATCAAGAGAATTTGAACCTGCTGAGGAAGATATTCAAAGGAAACATGGGGTATTTTCCAAAGCACTTTGGCAAGGACTTGATCCCAGACAACAGCCAGATGGTTTAGTCAACAATGACAAATTAATTGAGTATATTGCCCAAACCCTCAAGGATATTCCCCAGCAGCCAATTTGGTATAACCCCAACCGGGAAATTATGCTCACTGGTGAACGAGAAGACGTTCTCATTCACATCCCAGATGGAGTTTGTCCTTACAAAGGGTTACGCTTTTTTGATGTTGAAGATGCTACCTATTTTTATGGGCGGGAAGTATTGACCCAAAAGCTGATTCAGCACGTTCAAGTGGGTAAAGGAAATTTTTTGGCCGTGTTGGGCGTATCGGGGAGTGGTAAATCTTCCTTACTGCGGGCGGGGTTGATTTACCAGTTACAGCAACAGCGCAGATTACCAGGGACAGAGGAATGGAAAATTCGGATTTTTAGCCCAGGAGAGCAACCTTTGGTGAGTTTGGCAACGGCATTTCTGGATGAGTCAGCCACAGATATGCAGCGTGCAGAACAGCTAAAAGTAGCAGATGAGGCGATCGCACAAGGAGAAACGGGGCTAGCACGATTAATTAAAGCATCGCGATCGCCGCGCATCTTACTAATTGTCGATCAGTTTGAAGAGATTTTTACCGTTTGTCAGAGCCACAGCGATCGACAGCAGTTTATTTTTAGTTTATTGGGGGCGCTCAAACAAACAGGAGATAAACTCTGCATAATATTTGCTATGCGTGATGATTTCTTAGGTAAGTGTGCTGCATATAGCGGTTATCAGTCTTCTGAAGTACAGTAGCAACAGTGAGTAAACCAACCGAGTAAATTCTCTATCGTCACTTCTGCGAATGCCGTATCTAATGCCTGGAGTAAATCAGTGTATGTCCTTGCACCGATACGACGGAGAATGTTCTTAATCTTAGACCAACAATTCTCAATCGGTGAAAAATCGGGAGAGTAGGGGGGGAGATAAATGAGGCTCGCGCCAGCAGCGATGATCAAAGCTTCAAGTTCATCACTTTTATGGATCGAGCAGTTATCCATTAGAACGACTGCACCAGTCCAAAGCTGAGGTACGAGCTTTTGAGAGATGAAGGCATCAAAGGTCAAGGCATCGATAGAACCTAAACCACTCCACTGGGTCAGCAGTCCTTTTAAGCTAATGGCACCAATTACCGAGACATTTTTCCCTTTACGGTTGGGCTTTTGAGCATAAGCTCGTAGCCCTGGTAAGGCGCGGGCACATTTGCGGATGAAGGACAGATTCACCCCCGATTCATCTAAGAAAATCAGATTTTCCACCGGTATCCCCCTCAAGAGTTTCCAGTACTCAAATCGGGCTAGTTGGACTTCATCAGTGTATTTTTTCGTGGGGTGGAGACTTTTTTTTTGAGGTTGAGGTGAAGTTGAAAGCGAACCATCCGATTCACCGTGGCTACCCCAATTAAGACCTCTGTTTTCTCGTAAAGTCGTTCCCGCAATTCGCTTAAGGTCGCATCCGGCTGTGCTGTGACGAGTTGGCGCAGGATTTCGATCTGTTCGGCATTCAACTTTGTTGGTGTCTGCTCAGTCCGTACCTTGGGGCCTATCGTACCCAATTCTCGATGGCGTTTAAGTAAATTTTGCACAAAACTTAAAGTGACACCAAAGTTTTTAGCCAGTTTTCGTTGGGAAATGTTACCGCAGGCATAAGCATCAACAATTTTCTGACGCAAGTCGAGAGAGTAGGCTTTCATCGCCACCAATTATCTGTAGAATTGCTGTCTCCTAGTGTACTGAACTAGACTAATAACCGCTATATCATGAGCTAACTGATTTGATTCAAACTAATCTGGTGATGGTAACTCCCATGTCTTTAAAAGAGTTGCAGCAAGCAATCCGAGAACCGGCAGCGAAACTAGGACGGAAGGTAGAAGAAAATTTAATTAATGCTATTCTCCAAGACTTGGGAGTTGAGGTAGGACAACCCACACAAGAAGCTGAACCGGGAATGCTGCCTCTGTTGTCATATACTTTAGAGCAGCTTTGGCAACGACAGAAACTGAATTGGTTGAAGCTAGATAGTTATCACCAGTTAGGCGGAGTCCGAAAAACCCTAGAAAATTTGGCAGAACAAACTTACAAGGAACTTTCGGCTGAAGAACAACGGGTAACGGACTTGATTTTTATTAATTTGACTCAGTTAGGGGAAGGTACACCAGACACACGCAAGCAAGTTCCGCAACGAGATTTAATTTCTTTGGGTAAATCTGAACCGTTGGTAGAGAGAGTAATTCAAAAGCTGGCACTAGCGAAGTTAATCGTCACTAGCGAACAACGCAGAGGTGAGGAGAAAGTGGCGGTAGTGGATGTGTCCCATGAAGCTTTGATTCGCCATTGGTCAAGGTTGCAGGAGTTGCTGGATAATAATCGGGAGGCTATTAGAACTGAGCGCAGAATTCAGGCGGCAGCCGAAGAATGGGCAGATAAAGGTAAGTCTGTTGATTACTTGCTCACGGGGTTGAGATTGGCAGAAGCCGAGAAGTTTTTGCAAGAGCAAGTTGATATTGTACCACCGTCAGGTTTGAGTCGTGAGTTAATAGAGTCTAGTCAGAAAGAGCGCGATCGCATTGCTGCCGAACTGGATCGGCTAGAAAAGGAAGAATTAGAACGAGAGCGACTTGCACAACAGCGAGAATTACAACGAGAGAAACAAGCACGACGCGGTTGGCAATGGCTGGCTTTTGTACTCGGTGCGATCGCTATGGCTACTATTGGCTCATTCGTCTACCGAGAAGGATTGCGGCAGATTGCGATTAGGCAAACTGAGATGGTATCTATTTCTGGTGGCGACGCTATTATCGGCACAGACGATTCCAATGCTTATAGTAACGAAAAACCCAAAAGCTTTTTTCATCTTTCAGATTTTCAAATCCAAAAGTTTGAGGTTTCTAATCATCTTTATCGCTTTTGCGTACAAGCTGGACATTGTGATAAACCAGTTAATCCCAGTCAATTAAATGATCACAAATTTGATCAATATCCAGTAGTAGAAGTGACGGCTTTTCATGCAGCTACTTACTGTGAGTGGCTAGGTATGCGATTACCTACAGAACTTGAATGGGAAAGGGCTACACGCGGTTCTAAAGGAGAACCATGGCCATGGGGTGACAAAACTCCAGTAGCTAATTTTGCTAATATTTCTGGAAAATCTAAAAAAGGTATTGAAGTTATAAATGCTTATAAACAAGGGAGAACTAATGAAGGAGAAGTTTATAACTTAATTGGTAATGTTTGGGAATGGACTGCATCCTATTATCAGCCATCCTATAAAAACTACAATTTGGCATTGGTTTGGAAAGATTCAAAACAGCCTATTCCATCAAACTTTTCTCTAATTACTAGGGGAGGAGGATGGATGTCACAAATTGATCGAGTAACTCAACGTTTGGAGACTCCTAGCTCCTTTCATAATCCAGATACAGGAATACGTTGTGCCAATTAATATCATATCCGGTTTATTAATAGACTAAAAATATCAGGAGGAAAAGCAAGGTGTCCGAGCTTAAAAAATTAGAATTTTCAAAGCCTATTACTCGTTATGAGAGTACTGCCATATATGATAATAATCAAGGCTATAAGGTTTTTGTTAAAGCTTATGGTAGTAGCAAAAATGAAATAGAGGAACGGACTAAAAATTTATTTATATCCTTAAATATATCCACAGATGAAATCTTAGAATCAGATACAGTTGACAGTTTGATACCCGAAGCTGACAATCGGCCAGTTTTAAATTCTGAACCTAGCATTTCTACGGAAGCGGAAAATATAGAAGATATAATTCAACCTTTAGAAATTTTTGTAGACTCCCTTCTTCTAGACAATATAAATCCAGGAAGTAAACTCAAATTTGCATTTGAAAATCGATTACCCAGTATAATGTGGAGATCAATAAATGATGATACCTTACAACCTATACCTATAACAACTTTATCAAGAGAAGTTTATAAAACAAGCCCACTTACTAAGGTAGAAGCTATGATTACTGTCCAAAGAGGGAATGCTACTTTCTTCTTGTATCAATCAACAACAGGACAGGGTAATTGGGGGGACTACGTTAGAAAGATTACAGTTTCATCTAACAGTTCTGAAAATCTAATCTATAGAGTAAATCAAAATAAGTATTTTAAACTTATGGTACAGGGTCAACCTGGTACTAATTATAGTATTACAGGAAATTGGGTGGTTACTTAAAATGGATTGATTTCGTTTCAATAACAAGTTAAATTACTTGTCCTGAATCTCTCCCCCTGCCAAATTACTCAAGCTACGACTAGCGACATCTGCACTCAATCCCCAAAGTATCAATTCTAAATAATTAGAAAAGGGGTCAGCACCAAAAGTCATCCCCTTTTCTACATATAAAGCGCGTATCCCTACTAACGATAATCCTACTAACAACGTTAAAGATAACAGGGGCCGCACAATCCAAAGTGTTGTTTCTGCTCGCAACTCATTAGATACTCCTGCGATCGCTATCAAAAGTTGGCGCAACCACGCAAACCTGTCTGATTTAGTTTTCTGCCCAGCAGCAGCCAATATAGCCGCAGCCGCTTCATTTGCAGCTGCTGTCAAACTAGGATCGGGTTGTTGATCTGCTCCCATCATGACCTTGCTGAGTTGGAGAAGACTCTCCTGTATTTGTTGCAGCAATTCTTTAGCTTTATCATCGTTCTCAAATTTAATCCAGTTTCGAGCTTTACCAATTTTGGCTAATAGCCCGTTTTCACCACCCACATCAGGGTCTTGTTCCATACCTTTTAACTGCTGTTCGATTTTTCGGAGGCTAGTTAAGCAGTTAAGACGCTCTTTAATCTTAGCTAAATCTGCGTTCACTGTTTCTAAATCCATCTGAGAAACAGAATTCCTAACTTTGTTGACCATCGGACTCAGAATTTCTTGGTCTTGTTGGTCAACTTGAGCAATCATGTTCTCTACTTCGTAGACTTCCGCTAAAGCATCCGATTGGGGAATCCCCTTCTCTTGCATATATTTGAACAATCTGCCTAGAATGATACCCACCAATAAAACAAAAATTGGCATCGCTGGGCCAGTACGCATACTTAAATCCACTGGAATCGACAGTCTCCCCTCTCGACCTTCCATTGTCAAGTAGACTGTCCCCGTATATTGGTCAGGGGGAATTTGCGATCGCTTCCAGTTCAAAGGTAAGCTAATAATTTTATTAGCAGCTAAAGTTTGGGGACTTAGCGGGGATTGTACCTCGGTTTTAGTAATTTGATAGTTAGTTTGTTTCCCTTGTAAAATTACTTCAGCACTGGTAAGAAGCACAGTTGCTTGATTGGGGTTATCTAAATAAATTAGCCGTTGATCTTGGAAAGCGCTGGCGGGAAGTAATAGATCAGCTAAACCACAATCCCAACTGCATCGGACTAATTGCAACTGAACTTGTTCTGAATCTTTTACAGGTACTAATGCAGGTCTAGCTTTTGCTTTCACTGTTAAAGGAATCACCAAAGCCTCAGAGCGCTTTTGACTAGGTAAAAGTATTTCAATCTGTCCTTGATAAGTTCCTGGTAGCTTTACACCATTCAGCTTCAACTGAAAATCTTTTGGTAAACCCGCTTCTAGCTTGCGTTCCCCGATTAACTCTACCTGCTGACGACCAATTACCTCATCTCCTTCGGTTCGCTTCAAGTCTGAGGGTAGGAATGTCCAAGCTGTTATATTCCCTCCAAAAGCTGTTAACCGAATGTTGCTAATTAAGGCATTCTCTTCCCTAAGCCAACCTTTAATTTCCAAAGGCTTGTCTTTGGCATCAACTTCAATTTTGACATTAGTTTGAGCAATAGCAGGAGCAGGGCAAATGAGCAAAATCAGGAGTGCAGCAGTAATCCAGCGTTTCATGAGTAGGTCAAGCAGTTAATTATGGGCGATCGCACGAGCTAAAGCAATCTCATAAGGAGCATACAATGAATACACTAAACCCAAAGGATTGAGGTTTTGCTGAAGCATTTCTCGACGCACTGTCAGCATAGCTTGTCCTAAAGGTTCTCCGCGAAATACTCGCTTCAGCAGAGTAATGGCATAGAGTTCTGCAAATAATTCTGGTACGGGGCATTCCGTACCAATTACGCCACTAGCACCGGCCGAGCGAAAGTCATCAATTAAGCTGATGTAACTCTCCGGCCCATAATCCCCAGTAGCGCAGCCGTTGAGTAAGACTAAAGGGCGATGCTGCCAATTTACCTCGCAGGCTTCGAGAAAATTACTGGAAATTTTGTCATCGCTCAGTTGCAAGTAAGGCAGTTGTTCAGTTTCATCTATACCGCCGTGACAATAAAAGTACACAATATCTAAATCAGAACTGTAAGTTGCCCAAATATTCTCCAGTTCCATGATTTCTTCAGCTACTAGCATTTTCACGTAACCAAGTTGTTCAATTTTAGGCAGGTGGTTTTTCCAAAACCTAAAATCCCGCCAGACGTTGAAATTGATATACAAAGGTTGATTATTGGCAATTTGCCATACAAGGGTAGGCGTTTGAGAAAGTTCGCCACTTGTCCAAGCTGGAAGTTGCTCAATAGCATAGCGGTAGCCCCAAAAAGCATGGGGACAAACAACTTTGTAATTATCCTTAAAAGGACAGTCAGTACAGTCGATGTCGTGATGGAGAAAATCTTCGCAGACATGAACTTCTTTACTGGTCATTACCTTACGCTCATACAGCAACGCCCAAGGGATTGTTGCCTTTCCCAATCCTAAAATTGGGTTAATCGGGTTAACTTGGATGACACTATCGGGTTTCAAGGCGGCGCGTAATTTTTCGCCATTGTCTTCACCTAACGTTCGACCTTTGTTTTCGGGGAGTAATGAGCGATATAAATATCGTCCAGCATCAGCTAGCTGAGGTAGCCAGGTATTCAGCAACTTCATATCGCCTTGGGTTTTAAACTGATAACCCTCTTTTGTCGCCGCCATTGAGTGCAATTTTTGCCGCACTCTGGCGATCGCATTTCCTAACCCAGATTGTAAATTTGTACTATAAGATACTAATTCTTGATTTCCGTGTGTTCTGTCCAGAAAGCGTAGGTCAGTGCTACCATCTCGTGTATCAATCTGTACATCTACAGTTAAGAATCGCTCAGGTAGCAGTGCTAGCTTGTCATGAGTCAGCAAGTCAGTGGTAGTAAAGGTAATGCTAGCGGTTTGAGGTGGGCGTAGTGATTCTGGGATTTCTGCCCCTGCTACGGGGATGATGAGGACTGTAAGTTGCTTTGACTGGAGCAGATATCCGCGATATAACAAGTCCACCTGAATGTAGCCTCGACCTTCAAATAAGTTAGGTTTAACGGTGAACTGTACAATATCTGATGCACCACTGCGGGGTAAGGTTAGCTTTTTGACTGTTGCATCAATGTTAAAGTCCTTAGAAGCCACCACTAAATCTAGAGGTAGGGATTCCGAGTCATTCCACACCTGAGCCAAGGCTTGATCTGGAAATGGAGTCGGCTCATTCTCTATTCCTTTTCGTTCTGGGCTGATGTCTACAAGCAATAAATAAGTCTGTTCGTGAATTAAGGGTTCGCTGGGTGGAACAGTTATGCGAGCATCAATATTTGCAAAGTAAGTATTAAAGTAACGATAGTTTTCTACATAGTCAGAGATTTCTTGTATAAAAGGTAGCTGCTTAACAGTGTGGTCTTGGTTGGAAAGACGCAGGATGGAACTGGTAAGGCTAATTACCAGGTTTGGTTGATTGTTGGGTTCACCTTTGGTTTGACCGTCAAAGGTAATAATTTCTTTTGTCTCTCCGAATAGTTCTTTCTCTAAGTAAGCTAGGCTTGGTAACAATTCTCTAGGGATTCGGCCGTCTAAAGCGTCTAATTTGACTTTGTTAGACTGATAAATATGATTTAAGGCTAAATTTGCCTGAATTATGGCAGTTAATTCTGCTTCAATTTCAATAAACTCCCAGTCATCACTAGCGAGAGCTAGTTGCTGTCCTACATTTTGCAGAAGTCCTTGTTCATCTTTACTCAAAGGAATTTCCAGTTCTTTCAGCGCCAGTAACAGAGCTAGTAGAGTTTTGGTAACGGAAGAATTCATTAAGTTGTACTTCCACTTAATAACACAGTAGTAAAATTATCTATTATGACGCGAGATGCACTAATAATTGGTATAAATCAATATCCTCTTCTCAAGGATACACCAGCTAGTCAAGCCAAAAATCTGACTACTCCTGGAACAGATGCTGAAGCGATCGCTCGACTTTTGGAGACTTATGGCGATTTTCGCGTCACACGTTTGCCAGCCAGAAATATTAATGGGAAAGTTCAAGTTGACCCAGATAAACTCCTGAAAGCAGAAGAATTAGAAGAAGCAATAGCCAATTTATTTCTCCCAAAAAGTGGGAAACCTCCAGAAACAGCATTGTTATTCTTTGCAGGACACGGGCTACGAAAGCAGTTAAATAGTTTAACAGAAAGTTTTTTGGCAACCAGTGACGCAAGTCCAAGTAAACACTTATGGGGTATGTCGCTTCAAACACTGCGAAGAATATTACAGGAGAGTAAAGTGCAGCAACAAGTCATCTGGTTAGATTGCTGTTTTAGTGGAGAATTGCTGAATTTCAAAGATACAGAAATGGGAAGACAAGGTTCAGGATCTGACCGTTTTTTTATTGCTGCATCCCGCGATTATGAAGTTGCCTATCAGCAGTTAGATGGTAAACATGGTGTTCTTACAGGAGTGCTTTTGCAAGGACTTGACCCTCAGAAAGTTCCAGAGTACGAGTGGATAACTAACCAAAAACTAGCAGTTTCGGTGCAGCAAGATTTACAAGTTTACTATTACAAAACAAAAATTCCCCAATCTCCACTGATTAGCAATCACGGCGAACCTATCAAGCTAATAGAAGGAAGAAGTAGACAAAAATCACAACTACAACTAAAAAGTGACAATAAGCCTGTATCCCAGTCATCATCAATAGACTTAAACATCTGTAGAGAATATTTACAGGAAGCAGACAATATATTTGATATTAATTTTTTTGGGCGCACAGAGGAATTAGAAGAAATTCAGCATTTAATTCTCATAAGAAAATACCGTTTGGTTAGACTAGTTGGCATGACAGGAATTGGAAAAACTTGTTTGGCAGCTAAATTAACTGAAAGGGTGAAGAATGAATTTCAATATGTTATCTGGAAAAATCTTCGGACTGCTTCTTCTTTTGAAGATATATTAAATGACCTACTGAATTTTTTCTCAGTTAACTCAGAAAATTTTACTTTATCTTCTACTGATAGAGTTCAATGCTTGATTAATTATCTAAAAGATAATAAATGTTTGCTTGTATTGGATGATTTAACTGAGATTTTAGACGGAGATGATCTTGGAAAAGTCTATAAAGAAGGCTGGCAGCAATTTGGACGATTTTTGGAACAAACAGCACTACAGCAGCACAAAAGTAGTATATTAATAACTTGTCATGAATCTCCTCAAAATCTAGAAGAACCAAAAGTTAAAAAAAATTCTTATCAGTTCAAAGTTAAAGGCTTAAATTGTGAAGATATACAAATTAATTTATATGGCTTACATACGCAACCAGGGTCTGAAGATGATTGGGAATATTTTGTAAATTACTATGGAGGAAATCCTGGTGTCTTAGAAATTGCAGCTCGATGGATATTGAGCGAATATGATGGTGATATATCAAATTTTGTTGAATATTATTGTAAATATGGTAGCCATATTAATGCTTTTGAAGAGATTCATGAACTTTTAAATAAACAATTTATTGGGCTTAATCGTGATGAGAAGAAGGTAATGTATTTACTAGCAATAAAAAGTGAACCTATCACATCAGCAGAGGTTAATTCAGCAATATCTAGCAAGAATATTTCTATAGAGAAATTAAAAAATCTTTCTTTGATTAAAGAGACTGCTTACGGTTATACTCAAGTACCGATGGTTATGGATTATGTAACTGAAAGAATTGTTAATGAAGTCGTTGATGATATTTGTAATCAAAATTCGCAATTAATTAATGATTATCCTCTTCTAGATGCCCAAGCAAAAGACTATATTAAAGATATCCAAAAACGTCGTATTATTCAGCCAATTATAGACAGACTGTTACACCAAGATAAAATGGTTGGTCAATACCCAATACAAGAACGCCTAAACTTAATGCTTTCAAGTTGGCGGCAAAAACATCCAATCAAAGGCAACATAGGTGGAAATATTATCAATCTACTTTTGCAATTAGATGTAAACTTAAAAAATACTAATTTCTCTAATATTCCTCTTGGGTATGTTGACTTGCATGATAAGGATTTACAGGGAGTTGATATTAGTAATTCTGACTTATCTCATGCAAATTTTGCTGAAAATTTAGGTTGTATTGATTCAATAGCATTCAGCTATAATGGAGAGTATTTCGCTACAGCAGAAACTAATGGTAATATTCGATTGTGGCAAACTAAGATTTACAAGCAAGTTCGTTTATTCAGTGATGAACAAAGCAATAGCCAAATTTGGTCAATAGCTTTTAGCCCTGATGGAACTATTCTAGCCAGCGCTGGAGAAGATAAAACTATAAGATTGTGGAATGTTACGACAGGAGAGAAAATTAAGGAAATTAAGGATAATCAATGTGTTTATTCAGTTGCTTTTACTCAAGATGGCAAAATTCTAGTAAGTGCAGGCGATGAACGTATTGCTATATGGAATGCTAGTTCTGGCAATCTTCATCAGGAAATATCAATACTTAACCAAGTAAGTTCTATTGCAATTAATAAACACGATATTTTAGCTAGTGCTTGTCAAGATGGAACTGTAATATTATGGGATATAAAAAATGTTACACATCCTGCACCTTTATATACATGGAGGGAACATACTAAAACAGTACGTTGTGTAGTTTTTAATCATGATAGTACTACTGTTGCTAGTGGAAGTGAGGATGGAACTATTAAGTTATGGAAAATAAATTCTGAAAAATCTTTTACAACTCTCAATAAGTCTGAAATAAAGCAGGTATGGACACTTGCTTTTAGTAAGGACGGTAAAATTCTTGCCAGTGGTAGTAGTGACGAAAATCCCAGTGGCATTGATGAACATCATAATATACGTTTGTGGAATATTGAGAATGGTGAATGCTTCCGAAAATTAGGTGCACATAAAAATCAGTTACGTGCAGTTTCTTTCTGTCCTCAAGATAAACAATCTAATCTACTGGTTAGCGGTGGAGATGACCATACAATAAAAATTTGGGATGTTAATACAGGGAAACGTCAAAAAACTATACAAGGATATACCAATCGAATTTGGTCTGTTGCATTTAGCCCATGTGGTAAAAAACTTGTAATTGGTAGTGAAGATAACAGAATACGTATATGGGATATTCAAAATAAACAGTATATTCAAAAACTACTCAAGCATACGGATTGGGTTTGGTCAGTAGTTTTTAGCCCAGATGGAGAAATGATTGCTAGTGGTAGTGAGGATAATACTATACGTCTTTGGCAACTTAAAAATGGACAATATATATATAAAGATGTTTTGAGAGAACATACAGATAGAGTTCGAGTAGTCGCTTTTAGTCCAGATGGCAAAAAATTAGTTAGTGGTGGTAACGACCGTAAAGTAATTTTATGGGATTTAAGTAAGTCTAAATATTCCAACAAAATACTAGGTGAGACTCTTGATGGATGGCCTCGAAATGAACATACTCGTCGAATTTTGTCATTAGCTTTTAGTCCAAATGGCAATTTTATCGCTAGTAGTAGCCGCGATAAAACTATCCGTCTGTGGAACTTACATACCGATGAAGTCAAGATTTTGGGAACGCATGATAATCAAGTACATTCAATTGCTTTTAGTCCAGATGGTAATACTTTAGTCAGTGGAGGTTTTGATAATAAATTGAAACTATGGGATATCAAAAAGCAAGAATGTATCTATTCTTTTGAAGAACATGAAGATAGAATACTTTGTGTGGCGTTTCATCCTGGTGGTATAGGTTTAGCCAGTAGTGGACATGATAAAACAATTCGTCTATGGAGTATTAAGACTAAAAAGTGTATTCATATTCTAAGGGGACATAGAGGAGCTATTGAATCTATTCGCTTTTGTCCGAAAGGCGGTATCCTAGTGAGTAGTAGCCAAGATCAAACTATCAAGATATGGGATACATGGGCAGGTGAATGTATAGATACATTAGAACCAGATAGTAAACCTTATGAAGGTATGAAAATTTCTGGTGTTAAAGGTTTAAATGAAGCTCAACTGACGACTCTTATAGCTTTAGGTGCTATAGCTGAATCATAATTAAAAATTTAATTATACAAAATTTTTTAATTAAATATTAAATAAAACTATGGTGACGTAGACCTTCTAAAATACCCTTTGCGTAGAATAATGTTGCAAGATAATGATAATCAGCTTTGTTTAGTTCATACCATTTACGTAATTCAGGACGTGCATTTCCTACAATAATGCCCCGTTCTTCTCCCACACTAAATAAAGCAATATCATTACCTGAGTCGCCACAAACAACAGTTTTTTCAGCATCAAGTTTCCATTTATGTTGTAGATACTTAACAGCTAAACCTTTATCAGCATCAAAAGGTAATATATCGAGGTCTTTACCACCACTATAGATTAAATTGAATTTTATATTTAGATTTTCGAGTGAATACTTAAGTTGTGGCAAGATTTCTGTTGCGGCTTCTTCTTTAAGAAGGTAGCTAACTTTAAAAGGACGCTGTTCAGATGTTTGCTGAGGTATCAGTTCCGCAAACTTCCTAGCTGTTTCTGCGATTAAATCACGATTCCAACCTACTGATAACTTTTTAGACCATTCTGTGTCAGAAGTCTCATAATTAGAGTTGAAGTATATTTCAGTTCCTACAGAAGTAATTAAAGCATCGGGGTTTAACAGGGCTTTTTCTGTTGCTAACTGCTCATATAACGTTAACGAACGCCCTGTTGCGTAAACTATCTTTGTTCCATAGGTTTTTCGATGCCTATCTAACTCACCATTGAGTTCCTCTAATGCGCGATCATCACCCACAAGTGTATGGTCTAAATCAGTTACAAATAGGAATGGCTTCATAATTAGTTGTTTGTGCTGCAAGCTGATTTTTTGTTAAAATTTATTAATTATACATACAAATGAAAATTATTCATATTTCTGTTTTTTGAGAATCCACAAAATAAATATACTTTAAGTAGCTTTTTTAGCTCTAACTTTTTATTGATCTTTAAGAAAGTCACAAAACAATATGAGTATAACTTATCATTTGTCGATTATGATCTGATGGTTGTAATCTATACATTTAGTCAAAAACTTATTTTCACATTGTTCACATGAGCCGAGATGCTTTGGTAGTAGGTATCAACAAGTATCCTTTCCTTAAAAATTCAGCAACAGGTAACTACAAGCATCTTACTACCCCGGCATCTGACGCAGAAGCGATCACTCAACTTCTAGAAACCCACGGGAATTTCCGAGTCAAGCGCTTTCCAGCCAGCAATATAGATGGGAGATTGCAGGTTAACCCAGATAAACATCAGTTTCATAGGATACAGTAACCGTGACCGTACAGCTATCCACACCTGACTTCCAGTGCCTTACCCGCATCGTACAGAATTTACCCGACTTTGCTAACGTGCGCGATCGCCGTCGTTTAGTCGCAGGTGCATTACAAGGTGTAGCCCAAGCAGATATTATCCTGGCGCGGTTAGATTTGGATGGTGCGCCAATGGGTGTTTCTGTGGAAGTGGTGCGATTTTTAGCTCAATTTGGACGAGTTGCTTACGATAAAGAAGCCCTCGCTGTCTTCCTCAACTATATTCAGCCTTACACTGGGGATGAAGATAAAGACTTTATCGTAAGTAAATTAATGCGGCGAGATGACCGCGTGGCAATTATTCAACATCCTGGCGGTCATTTGAAGAAAATTTCCATACAGAATAACTTTGTTGCTTACACCGATAATAAAGTATTGCAATATACTACTAGTACAGAACCAGGTTCATCGGGGTCGCCTGTTTTCGATGATGATTTTCAGGTGGTTGGTATTCACCATAGCGGTGGTAGTGTTTGTAAATCACAAGTCATGCTAGCAAAGGAATTTGATGAACCGGAATATCCCCGAATTCCCCTCTACTTGCCACCCCTTAGTCTGTTTCCACCCGATATCTTAAAAGATTGGTTAAGGGATATGAAAGTCTTTCGTGATTTGCAGATCCCTGCTGATTTAACTTATCAGCGATTATGGGAAAAGTCCGATAACGGCATTCCTCAATTTGTCTATGAAGAAATTTGCACGCACTTTGATTTGAGTTGGGAAGGAGGCTTGGCGAAATGGTTGATTTAGCAAGTGTACTCACCGCCAATGGTAAGGAATATGGATTAAATAAGATCCAGAATTATCACACCTGTGGCTTGGCAGTATAATTCCATTGGGGCAAATAATCATCAAACACAATTTTCATCGTTTGCTTGAAATCCCCTGTGACTTTGCGACCTGTTTTATATACCTGAGTCAAGATAGTTGTAAACACCTTCAGACCAGTTTGGGTCTTGGCATTTGCCATCAAGTTTTTAACCATTTCGACCGAATCGAAAATCACGCCCTGACAAACACGGGTCAGATGTGGAAACAGCCGATGCTCAATAGGGTTGTATTTGGAAGTGTAAGGGGGATAGTGAGCAATGCGGATTTCAATACCGAGTTCGTTGACCAAGGCTTGCAAATCTTGTTTGAACAAATATTGTCGGGAACTATTGCTGCCACCACCGTCACACATCAGGAGAATCGAACTCGCCGACCGATAATGCACCGCGCCATAGTTTTGCCACCAATAGCGAATGGAATCACAGGCAAATTCACCCGTATCATGGCTAGTACCAATCTGGATGTAACCAACGTTTTGTGTCAGGTCATACAAGCCATGTGGAATAGCCACTCCATCTGCCAGAGATTTCCAATCATGGTCGAATACCTCAATCTCTTCAGTTGTATACATTCGTCCCGGACGATACAACTTTCCAATCAATTCTTTTTTTTTGTATCCATGCTCAAAACCGGATTGCCTGCGGCCTGATAAGACACAATGATATGTGTTCAATGTTTTCAAACTGTTCATTGCGCTGTGGATGTTCCCCTGTTGCCAGCCGTTTCTGGGCTTTGCGTTTACGGTAGTGGTAACGTTCAAGCAGTTGGTCTACGACGGTGACACTAACACTGATTCCCTCCGCAGTCAAAAGCAGAGCGATTTCTTGTCGAGTTAGGTTAGTCCATTTCACTGTTTCATCCATTGGTGAGCCTGCCGTATATTCAGCAACTACTTTTAGAAATGCTGCATCTAGACCCTCGATAGTTTCAACCTTAGACTTGCGTCCTCCTCCACTGCGACGAATCTCACTCATGTTCATCGCTGTTTCATCTTCCAGTTCCTTCAACCCAAACCGAATGGTGTCGTCATCACACCCAAATAGTTGACTGATGTAGTTAATTCCCCCCCATCCCAGTTTTAGAGCTTCAATCGCTGCATAACGACGACGATCTTTCTCTGACAAGGACTGGTAAAGACGTTGCATTTTTGCTTCGACTTCGGATGAGTAGGAATTCATATTACACACAGGATACCTATAGATAACTTCAGCCTATCATTGCATCCTCAATTTCTGGATCTTATTAAATCCACGTTCCTAAGCAATATTATGCAGGCAAGCCAATTTCATCCCAGGAGTGCCAAAAATCTGGGCTTTCTCCTTACTTACCATCACCCGAACTCATCGGAGCTGTTAATCTTGCCATTTTCTTAGAAAAACGTCCCCTATTGCTCAAAGGTGAACCGGGATGCGGTAAAACCACTTTAGCGCAGGCGGTAGCTTACGAGTTGGGTTTACCCTACGAAACTTGGTATATTAAGTCTACAACTAGAGCCAGGGATAGACTCTACACTTACGACGCTGTTGGTCGTTTGCACGATGCTCAACTTGCTCGCATAGGGGAAGCTAGCAATTCCAAAGTCGAGAATTTAGACAATTACATCAAACTGGGGCCTTTGGGACGTGCGTTTAAAAATGAACAACGCACTGTAGTGCTGATTGCTGAATCCGATGCCTAGTGAATGCTGGCGGCAAACTACGGCTGAGGAAATTGCCCGTTTTGTGCAGATGTTTGAAATGAGTCCGCAGGGGATGAATGCGGCAATTAGTGTGTTGCGGGGTCGATATATTGTAGTAAAAGAGTTGGATGAATCTTTATGCTTTTAGAGTTAAGACAATTGAGGATTCAACCGGGACAGCAACTGTTACTTGAGGACGTTAGCTGGCAGCAATTTGAAAATATTTTGGCGGAATTAGGAGAACATCGCGCAGCCAGAATTTCCTATAGTCATGGTTTTTTAGAAATTATGGTTCCCTTACCCGAACATGAAAAAGCCAAAGAAATTATTGGCGATATAGTCAAAATTTTACTGAATGAACTAAGTATCAATTATGATGCTTTAGGTTCAACTACCTTAAAAAGTGAAAAAATGAGTCAGGGAGTAGAACCGGATACTTGTTTTTACATTCAAAATCAAGCGGCAGTTATTGGTAAAAATCGCATAAATTTAAGTGTAGACCCACCCCCAGACTTAGCCATAGAAATTGATTTAACTTCTCGCACGCAATTGGATAATTACCAAATTTTGAGAGTACCAGAACTTTGGCGATATGGAAAACAAGGCTTACAAATTAACATCTTGCAAGGTGGAAAATATGTAGAGTCAAATTTTAGTCCTACTTTTCCAGATATTACGATAATTGAGCTAGTAAATCAATATGTCCAGCAAAGTCAAGTTGTTGGTAGCAGCCAAGCAATTCAAGCTTTTAGAAATTGGCTGCGGGATAATATTTAATTGTGCCTTTTATTTGGAATGAGTTATTTGCAATGGCAGTTAGTTGAGGTTATTTGATGCCTACCACAAACAAGGAGCGGGAAATACGAATCGCCCAAAGAAGGGTTGAAGGGTTTGCCCAGCAGTTTGGGGAAGCACATCGCAACTTGTATAGCGGCACGGAATGTTGGCACAGAGATTGAGTGAGAGGGTGGGGGAGGTATTAAGCTTGACTGTTGCCCAAGTTGCCCAAGCTGTTGGCTATTCTCACCTGAGTCACTTTGCTGCTGCCTTTAGAAAAAAATTTGGGGTAAATCCCAGTACTTATAGACAAAAATAGTCCTTCTATGGATAAACAAAGTCCGTCTATGGATAGACTCAGCACCTACATAACCATAAAGATATTTGAAAGGTAGTTGAAAACTATTCTTAACTAGCAGGTTAAAACTCTAGTTGTAATTTGCTTTTTGGTGTCATGTAACTGTGATTTTGGTGTGAGATCGCCACAGCTTTAAAAATGGCTGTGTTTGAGCAAGATTTAGCGATTATGAATGAAGGACTAGAAACTTTGGTTGGTTCTAAAGGTGTACGGCTTTCTGGTGGACAAATACAACGGGTAGCAGCAGCACGGATGTTTGTGCGTCAATCGGAATTGTTGGTGTTTGATGATCTATCCAGTGCCTTGGATGTGGAAACAGAATTGGCGTTGTGGTCGCAAATATTTGTTAAAAGCACAGAGCCAGATCAAAATAATTGGACACCTACCTGTCTTGTAGTGTCTCATCGTCCTTCTGTATTGCGCCGCGCTGACCAGATTATTGTGATGAAAGCTGGTAGAGTGCAAGCACAAGGGAAGTTTAATGAAATTTTTAGCCATGAATAACAGAACGATGTTTAACCCTCTTCTAAGAAACCAGATTTGCTGAGGGTTGAGGAATAAGTTCAAAACCAAAAGCAATCGCTTTCTTGTAGAGGTTATTAACCATTCGCTCTCGGTAACGCTGCTCATAATAATCCATGCCAGGATCATTTGCTGGCAGAGGAGTTAAACAGTTCTTTGGTATTAATCGTGCTATTAATAACGGCGATTTGCGTGGTTGGGGAGAAATAGAAGCAAAAGCTGAGTACTTTGATGCTGCAAAAAGTAGAATTGGAAAAACAGTAGATATAACAGGCATAACAGTTCGTGGCTTTAAGAATGCAGGTGAGATATCCCTATTCAGAATACCCGGAAAGTGACAGAAGGGAGATAACCCCGGATCAAGGCAGATTAATTAAATATCTAAAAAAATGGCAAGTTTATCAAAAGATTATTCATTGCAATATAATAGTTAACCCAAATTAAATTTTTTATACAAACATTTCAGTTAATTTTTTAAGTGAAATCTAAAAATATCTACAAGTTTGATAAATATATCAAAATATTTTGCATTGTCCTTCAAAATTAAATTATATAAACTTTAGATGTAAGTAACATTGATAAAAAATTTCTTATCTACATGTGGAGATAACTAAGTAATCTAGTAGCTACTAACTAGTGTTGGTAACGTTCAAGTCATTAAATAAACTTAAGCTTTGTCTATTTAATGTTGCAATACTAACGAAATTTTTATCCAATAACGAGGATTGATCTAATAGCAGAAAATTCAAGTAATAGTGGGAGCAATTAAATTTCACAATCACCCTTCGGTCGATTGGAAGGAGTTCTCAGTAAAGAAGACCTCACCAATATATTTAGTGGTATTGGTAATGGAGAAGGTGGTGGTACTGGTGGACTAAAACTCTTTACAGGTAGGAATTTAAGCAATATTTTCTGTTAGTTTGACAGCAAAATTATTAAAGCCTTTATTTTAGAGAGATTTTGGGTTTAGTAAATTTTTAATTGGTATAAAAAGTAGTAAATTATCCATAAATTTTTAACTAAAAATAGGAAAATTAGTGCCAATGGAAGAGTCTGCTGTCAATCCCTTTAATGGTGGAGTTAATCCCTTAAGTGCAGGTGTCCCTAACAGCGTTGGTTCCTTTGCAGCTAATGTCAGTTTGTCTGCTGAAGGCAGCCCGTTGATAGGTGGTAGTAATCGGTTATTAAGTAACGGTAACAATCCCATTCCAGGTAGCGGTATCAACCCCTTTGCAGGCGATGCTGGCAGTGGGCTTCAGCAATTAATATTTGATCGATTAAAGTCAATTTTAGGTGATAACTTTTTCAAAGGTATTGATAACACATTGGCAGGAGGTAGTAACCCGTTTGCAGGCAGTGTTTATCCAATTCCAAGTGGGGCTACCAACCCATTTGCAGGTAGCAGTAATCCTATAGCAGGTGCTAGAAGTCTGCTTCAACAATCGCCTTTCGATCCATTGAAAGAAGTCCTTGGTAACAACATACCCTTTAGTAACGGTGGGAATACATCTAATCCTGGTAGCCAAACCTTTAATAAGGACAACGCACCGATTGGTAATGGTAATAAGAATCTTGGTAGTAATAATGCAACTATTGGTAATTTTAACTCGGATTATGGCAGTAACAGCGTAACCATTGGGAATGGTAACTGGAACTTTAATAATGACAACGTAACCATTGGTAATGGCAACTGGCTATTTGGAAATAGTAATACAACTCTTGGTAATGGCAACTGGTATTGGGACGACGGAAGTAATAATTCAACATTAGGTAATGGTAATTGGCACTTCGGCAGTGACAACGCAACCATTGGAAACGGCAATTGGGACTTCGGTACTAATAACACAATTATTGGTAATGGGAACTGGGTTTTTACCAGTGGAAATAAAATTATTGGTAATGGCAATTGGTTGGCGAATACTAACAATACAACAATTGGAAACGTCAATAATCTCAGCAGTTTAGAGTTATCCTCATTAGGGATCAAGACTGATGTTAACAATCTGATAGACTCTCTTATAGGTAAAATAGGTCAAAATTTTCTTGAGTTCATAGGAGATTTTGATGAATCGAGTAGCCAAACGTTTAACCGCCTCATCCCTTCTAAAAGTGTTGGTAATGACACTAATATATCTGGCGATATTGAGCAACTTTTGGAATCACTCAGCCCAATTCAAGGAAATTTCATCAATTATCAGCCTGTGCAAAACCCTCAGCCTGTCCCAGAATCTGTTTCTTCAGTATCGTTGATAGTAATGGGACTTCTGTGTTTGCTGTTGTCACTGTTCAAAAAACAACAACACTGTTAACGTAAATTCAATCCTTCTAAGCCAATACGGTTCAGTTAAGGCTGAAAGTGATGTAAATTAGGCATTGTTTTGTTTTTATGAGCAGGATAATTGAATTGGCGATGTCTATGTTTAGTGAAGTGAATAACTCAGTAGAGTATTTTCGTGATAGTCACTGCCCTTAAGAAATTGTCTTGTCTTGTTGCAACCCAACAAAACCTCGTTCTAATAACATGAATTGAAAACTGTGCCTGCCCTGTCAAGAAATACTGTGCCTGCGGTGGTCACTGAGCTTGCCGTACCGCTTCCCTACAGGACGCTACGCGAACGTCGAAGCAAGCTAGCAAGAGCGTCTCGTAGAGAAGTGCGGGCTACGCTTACGTACTTCTTGAAATATCTATAGTTGTGCTTCTCTCAATTGTAATCGTTGCCATTAGGAGCAGACAGTTGAATTACCTCCGAAAAACGTGAATACTTAACCGCATCGGTAGGAGGATAATCTGCCGACACTGCAATTAACCCAATTTTGACATCCTCGAAATAAATCACACCTCCAATACGCCCTTCAATTTGAAAAGCTCCATGAAAAAAATGATACGGAGCTATGTAGATCAGCAAACAGTCACTAATCTTTATTGCCCTGTCAAACATCTGCTGACAAGTTTTTTGGAGGACAGCATCTAGATATTCATTATAGGCAGGCTCACCCATGTCAGTGAATTCTAGATGATCCGCAAAATGATCCATATAAAATAGCCAGATATCGGACAAGTCTGCGTCATTCGTGAGTTTTTGCTTAAGTTCTTGCAATCGGTCGATATTCATATTGAGAATATTGAGGATATGGGGCAAACAGACAGTACTGGTGACGTACCTACACTTCTTGATTACATAGTGATTACTGTGTAACAGGTGTACCGTTTAAAGTCATCACAGGATTGCGATCGCAAAGGCTAATATCAGCTTTCCAACGGGAGGGGAATTTTGAATCAATGAAAGTGACTTTAAATCTGCCCCAATGATAGGTAGGTTTCCCATCTGCCCCTTCTCTATAGGTATCGCAACGTACCGATGAAGACTTTTGTACCCAATAACCATTGTATGAACCTCGGTCATTAAACACTCCTGCTAAACCATCAATGAAGATTACTCCATCGCTACCATACCGCCACACGGCAGTTTTATTACGATCTTCTTGATAAACCACTTTATATTCTTCCGTTTTCCAAACCTCATCTGCTAGAGCTTTTTGAGGCGCAGCAGTGCAAATCAATAAGGCGTATGTCAGGAGAACATAGTTCTTTTTCATAAAATTGACTTTGAGCAATTTAAAATTTGGCATGAATTACGAAGTCAATTTTCTCACATTTTTATGTACTTATTGCGAACAAAGAAGCAAGCCGGAGCTGTCTTCGTATCCTTTGAAGAAGGTTTAAGAAGAGCTTATCGCTTCCAGCTACAGGTAATTCAGTACAATCTTGAGTAGAGGCATATGCGTCCAAGGTCAGCATTAGTAGCAAGAGACAAGTATTGTGGCAATGAAAGCCCTTTTCCCAAAGGAAGACGCTTGCGAATAGGGCTTTTATCGACGGCGCTTGCATTTGATTACGAGTTCATGCCTTATCCATCTTTTTTAACAAGGGCAATCTGAGTTGAAGGATATACCAAATAAATTATTTTATCCAGTGTATATATTCACTTTATTTACTAGCTTTTGCTGTGTCCTGTTAATCACAGATGAATTTCAAAATTGGAATTGGAGCGGTGCTTATACAGCTTTTGGGCAAAATCTTCTCATGTCCATTCTCTTTATTGATATGTTGACCAAACGTAATTTGGATGGGTAATTTCTGCAAATTTGCAATATTTTTAGTTGTTTAAGATGTTTTTAAACTCTAAACTTTAACCTGGTTTAACCTTACTAATGTAATATCTGCGCTCTCTTATTGCTTTTTTACCCAAAGTCAACACCCTAGCTGGGAGGTGAAGAATCAGTACCTCCAAATTTCGTAATGTTGATTTGTTCTCGCTTGGGCATCAGACGGTCGGGATCGTTCCTCCGTCAATGACATATTCAGCGCCTGTGATGTAAGAGGCGCGGTCAGACACCAGAAAAGCGACAAGCTCCGCGACCTCTTCGGGGCGGCCCGGTCGTCCAATCGGGATTCCTCCGAGTGAGTCCATCAGTCCTTGACGTTCAGCATCAAGGTCAGTGCCGGCCTTCTGAGCTAATGTCTCGATGAGTCTCTCAGCCGCCTTCGTTTCGATGAAGCCGGGCGCAACGGTGTTGACACGCACCCCATAGGAGGCAACTTCGTTTGACAGCCCTTTGCTGTATGTTGTCAGCGCCGCTTTTGCCGCCGCATACGCTAATGTCGCGTCGTGAAGTGGGAGCCGACGCTGGATAGACGAGATATGGATGATGACACCTGACTTCTGTTTAAGCATCCGGGGCAGAAATGCCCGATCCAAACGGACGGTGGCGAATAAATTGTCATTGAATGCCTGCTGCCAATCCCCATCTGTCAGAGCAAGCGCGCCACCACTTGGCGCAGAGGAGCCGCCGACATTGTTAATTAAAATGTCCACACTGCCGAAACGAGCGAATACTTCCTGCACAAGTTTGTTCGCCCCATCGGGTGTGCTGAGATCAGTCCCTATGAACAGGTCAGGCGATTGAAGGTTTTCGGGAATTGAACGAGCGGTAGTCATGACCGTTGCACCGGCTTGCCTCAGTCGTGTAGCGATCGCTTCGCCTATGCCTTTTGTCCCGCCTGTTACCAAAACTTTTTTGCCGAGTAGTTCGGTGGAATCAATTCGTATGTTTGTATTTGTATTCATGTTGAATATGTTTGTATTTGTGTTCATGTTGAAATTATCGCGCAGTGGTAACAGGCTGAAAATACTGATAATGAAGTCCAAAGGAGATAAAATTATCCCTATGACAATTTGATACAATGAATTTTGTTAGGGGATGTCTGAGAAGTATCAAATATCACTCATGCGTTAGTACATTAAGTACCCCCCCAGCTCTGCTGGGGGACTCCCAGAGTTTGACATTTTAAAATGGATAAAGTCGAGCTTAGGATGTGGCGATGATGTACAAAAGAAAGATTCCGATAGAACTGAATTGCGGGCTCGATCTCGTCAGGGAAGTCTTGTACGGTAAGTGGAAAATCCACCTCATCTATTTTATTTCGCAAGGTATTAAGCGCCCCGGCGACTTAGAAAGAAAGATTCCGGGAGTAACCCGTAGGGTGTTGCACGTGCAGTTGAATCAACTGGAAGGACACGGGCTGATTTCCAAAAAGATTTACGCCGAGTTGCCCCCCAAGGTTGAATACACATTAACCGAGTTTGGAGAAACTTTACTGCCGGTGATCGAGGCGTTGGGAAAATGGGGTGACGATCATCAAGAGCATTTGCGCCGGGTGATTGCTCAATCTCAGGCAAACGGGAGCAACGCGATTTTGTGAGGTCAGACAAAAAAGGTGCGATGCCTTCGGCGGGCTACGCCTACGCTAAAACTTACATTTGTGTATGAAGTAGTTTTATTTGCAATTAATATACGTAATTGTACGTTGAAGGAGGCAGGAGGTTTTTTCACTTATAGGATTCAAACTAGGCTGTTGACTTTGTGCATTTTTCGGGAATTTTTGGGAAAATTATTCGTGTTATTTTTTGCATGAAGTCTTACGGGCTAAATGGTACAGAGTCAACACCCTAGATTCAAACCCCTCATGAAAAAGAGCCACAAAACTAGAATTTTTGGAGTTCTTGTCTTAAACCCAAGACCCTATGGTCGCGGGCTGTTACAGATAGCGTAGCGGTAGCTCAGGAGAGGAGCGTCGGGCAGTTTTCCTCCTGCCGACGCTCGCGGACTCGCTAACGCTGCGCTATCCTGCCCTCTGCCTCCAACATCCTCGATAACGCAATCAACTGATAGAGGTATAGAGTTTTGAAACTATCAATCATTACTGCAACCTACAATAGGCCTATGCAGCTGGCATCTACTGCACTGCCAAGCATTCAAAGTCAAACTGACCGCAATTTCGAGTGGATCGTCATCAATGATGGCGCTAATCCTGATACCAAAGATATCATCAATAGCATTAGGGCAAAAGCTGATTTTCCCATCAGTTACATTGAAATGGAACACCCATTACCGAGCAGTGGCTTTGGCTTGTGCTACGCTCGTAACCTGGGACTAGATGCAGCTGGTGGTGACATTGTTTCATACCTGGACGATGACAATAGCATTGCTCCTGAATTCGTTGCCTCAATGCGGCAGTACTTTGAACAACATCCCAATGTCCGATACAGCATGGCAAGACAGCAGCGCCGCCGCGATGTCATCCGTAATGGTAGTGTTATTCGCCAAGGAAAGCCGTTTGTTTCGCCTAGCAATTGCTGCTCCTTACAGCAGCTTCTATGGCAACAAGAGATATTCGACAGCAATGGTTTCGTCCACTACCGAAGCAATGCTCCTAGATGGAATCCCCAGTTTCAAGTATTCGCGGACTACGAGTATTTGCTGCAATGTGCTTGCATCTGGGGTGAAGGTGGCTTTGGTCTCAATGACAGCATTCTTGTTAATTATATTCAGTCTTCTATCGGTATTATTGGTAGTTCTAACTATGAGCAATGGGCAACTGAGCTATCGCTGATTATCAGTAACCAAGCTAACTATTTCATCTTTCAGGACAATGCTGTTGAACGTTTAAAGCAGCTTGTAAACACTTCTGACTTTTCACGGGATGTGGAAAAGAAAGAGTGGTTCGCGATAGACTATCGCGAACCACTTGCTATTCTTTATTATATTTGGAGGTTTCTTCGACTAAATCTTTTAAACCCTGTTTGAGAGTCTCAATCGAACGATCTAAAGCTTCAATTTTAGTCCTTGCAGTAATTTGTTCAATGGCATCTATGTAGGCAAGACTACCAGCCTTACCTAAATGCTTGTACTTGGAAAGCTTGCCATCACTCCGAGTTGGAAATATTGGTGTTGTAGCATGTAGTTTATAGTACCAATAAAATTCTTTACGTCCCAATGCTTGTTAACGAGCTATCCTACAACTAGGTGGCGCAATAGGCATTGAATTGTGTATGGCAGCGACTTCAAGTTCAAGACGCTCCAACATGTCGATAACTTTGTCTATACGCGATTGTAAATCCTCTTGGGCTATAGTTTTCCGGTCTTTCGGCATAAAATCAAATAACGCGATTCGCGACTGCTTGTCGCGAACCATATTCCTCTATAACTTTGTTGAGTAACTAAAATCAATATATTCATTTTAGATTTTCATGTAGCAACCAACCTTGGCACAAGATTTCTAATTCCAACCAACCTCGCCACAAAACTTGTATCCCAATAGGGCTATTTTTCCTGTGTTCTAAGTATCCCCCTAGACGTGCAATTGCTCTAATTGCCCAATCAACTGTAAGCTCTAGGGGCTTTTTTTGTTTGGATGGAGTACTAGCAAGTAGCACATCCATTTGTATTTTTGTTAACACTAATTCTGCCGAACTGTGCGGAGAATTACGATGTAAATAAGTCATTCGCAGTAATTGTGCTGCAATAACTGTTAAGAAACCCAACATTGTTGACATACTCTCACCTGCCAAGCGATAACTTTCCGCTTTACAGCCAGATTTTAGTATTTTGTGATACTCTTCTATCCGCCAGCGATACGTATACCATCGGAGAATTTGTTCCGCATCTTGTTGTGTCGAAACTAACTCACTTGTCATTAGCATCCACGTAACTGGCTCACATCCGTCTGGCACATTAATCTCTGTTGCAAAGAGCGCGTAAACGTTAAAATTGCCTGATTTTTTTAACCGAGATGGAGCATTTATTGAGACTGGACAATACCTGATTTCTAAAGTCGCAGTTCTTTCTTTTCGCTTTTTAGTTTCAGGTAATTTAACCTCTTTGATAAACTGAACTTTTTGGGATGTTACATACTCCCATAAATAAGAGTTTTCTCCTGATAAACAACGATTGTGAGCGGCTCTGACAAGTACACCTGTATTTTTATTTTTACGTTGAAGTGCGAATACTTCTGCAATATCTCCTTCATGGTCAAAGACATGAATCACTCTTGTGAGTAGTCCACCATCAGGCATTTCTAAACCTTTAAATAATTTGTTGACTTTTTGAAAAGCTTCAACCCATCGATAAGATTCTTTCTCTTTAAAAGCTCTATTCTTCGCGATTAAACGTTCTTTTTTTAAACGCTTTTTTTTTGTCGTAGATGTTTCCCCTGGTGGTGGAGATGCTTTGTGCTGTCGATGCCACAATTTTTCCCATAATAGTCCTAATGGTTGACCAAAATCTGGGTCTAAAGCTATAGAACTATGTAAAATTAGCCCGTTCCCACCATTACCTGTAGGTCCATAATCATCTCTTTTTTCTAAGATTTTTTTATAATCCAGATAAGTAGTATCTCCTACCGCTAATACTATTGGTATGCCATAAATCTCTTGTGCCGTCTGTTTAAAAGATGGTTGAGTCAATTTGTTAAAAGTAGCTTTAGGGTTAGAAAAAAATTCGTAACCGCGTTTGAGGTCACTAGCGCTTTGAAATATTTCTGATAGCGGATGACCATATTTTACTTTTAAAGCCTCCGCAATTAACACTGCTCTGTCGGTCAAGCGCTTGTCACCTAAATCACAATTACGGTACGGGTTTGCTTCTAGTAATTTCATTACACCCAAAATTTTTTAACTACCAGCACCTTACATTAAACAGCACAGATCATCTTCAATTCATTTGATTGGTTCGCGATTATTAATCGCGAACCATATTTCTTTTCCACATCCCGTGAAAAGTCAGGTAAACACTTATAGTACTAAAGGAAAAATCTCATTAACGCCAAAAGCATTTGCCCTTCTTTAAATCTAAAGAAGCTTGTCAATAGCGCTGAATCTAGCCTGAAGTAGAGAGCCAGGAGGCATCTTTATTCTGGCTCCTCACTTCTCAAAACTTTAATAACTAGTTATTGAACAAGTCTAAATCTGTCACAGCCCCAAGACTGCTAGAAGATACCAACTTGGCATACTTCGCCAACACGCCTTTAGTGTAACGTGGTGCAGGAGGTTGCCAGTTTGCACGACGACGGGCCAATTCTTCTTCGGATATATTCAACTGCAATAAACGAGCGGGTGCATCAATAGTAATGCTATCGCCTTCTTCTACAAGCGCGATCGCACCACCCACTGCTGCTTCTGGAGCAACATGACCAACTACCATGCCATAAGTACCACCAGAAAAGCGTCCGTCGGTAATTAATCCCACTGCATCACCCAAACCAGCACCGATAATTGCCGAAGTGGGAGCCAACATTTCTCGCATTCCAGGGCCGCCCTTAGGCCCTTCGTAGCGGATTATGAGAATATCACCAGCTTGAATTTTACCCGCCAAAATTGCAGCTAAAGAGGCTTCTTCCGATTCAAATACCCGTGCGGGGCCGGTAATTACTGGTTTCTTCACCCCGGTAATTTTGGCGACAGCCCCTTCCGTTGCCAGATTACCTCTGAGGATGGCTAAATGTCCTTGAGGATACATCGGGTTATTCCAAGTCCGAATCACATCTTGATTGGCAGATGGTTCTTCGGGGATGTCTGCTAATATCTCTGCAATGGTTTGACCGCTGATAGTAATGCTATCCCCATGTAGTAAATCATGTGCAAGTAGCATTTTCATGACTTGCGGAATGCCACCAGCTTTGTGCAAATCTGTAGCGACATATTTACCACTTGGTTTTAAATCACACAAAACGGGAACACGGGCGCGGATTGTTTCAAAGTCGTCTATAGTTAAATCTACTTCAGCGGCGCGGGCGATCGCTAAAAAGTGCAGCACTGCATTTGTCGAACCACCTACCGCCATGATCACAGAGATGGCATTCTCTATAGATTTGCGGGTGATAATTTGGCGGGGCAAGATTTGTTTACGGATAGCTTCGACTAGCACAGATGCCGATTTTTCCGTGCTGTCGGCTTTTTCGGCATCTTCCGCCGCCATTGTTGAGGAATAGGGTAAACTCATTCCCAACGCTTCAAATGCTGAAGACATGGTGTTAGCTGTGAACATTCCCCCACAGGAACCAGCACCAGGACAAGCCCGACCTTCAACTTCTAATAATTCCTTTTCGTCAATTTTTCCAGCACTGTATTGACCAACAGCTTCAAAAGAACTGACAACAGTCAAATCGCGTCCGTTGTAGTGACCGGGTTTAATTGTACCACCGTAGACAAAGATAGCGGGGATATTCATCCGAGCGATCGCTAGCATTGCCCCTGGCATATTCTTATCACAGCCACCAATCGCTAGCACACCATCCATACTTTGTCCAGTACAGGCAGTTTCTATGGAATCGGCGATAACTTCCCGCGACACGAGGGAATATTTCATCCCTTCAGTTCCCATCGAAATCCCATCGCTAATGGTAATCGTGCCGAACATTTGCGGCATCGCCCCGGCGGTTTTAATTCCAACTTCTGCCCGTTGCGCCAGTAGATTTATCCCCATATTACAGGGAGTGATCGTACTGTAACCGTTAGCAATGCCGACAATGGCTTTGTTGAAATCTTCATCTTTAAAACCAACTGCACGCAGCATAGCTCGATTTGGCGATCGCTGCACCCCTTGCGTGACAATTTGGCTTCTCAAATTCTCCGACATAGTTAGATCATCCTCTGACTTGCATATATGAGTATGATATGTAGCAATTTTTAATATGTCCAATATATATTTATAGATATTTAAGACTTATAAAATATCAAAACTATGGAACTGCGACACCTGCGCTACTTCATTGCGGTAGCTGAAGAACTACACTTTAGTAAAGCCGCAGAGCGACTTCACATCGCTCAACCGCCCTTAAGCCAACAAATTCAGCAGCTAGAAGCGGAACTAGGGGTAGAACTTTTTCAACGCAAAACTAAACGACAGGTGCAGCTAACGGAAGCCGGACAAGTATTTTTGCAAGAAGCTTATCAATTGTTTGCTCAACTATCCAAGGCAATTGATCTGACTCAACGGACAGGTAGGGGTGAGAAAGGACAACTACGAGTAGGTTTCACCAGCTTGGTAACTTACGATTTGCTGCCTGTGATTTTGCGGCGGTTTCGAGAACAGTTTCCAGAGGTGGAGTTAGTGTTGCAGGAATTAACGACAACTCAGCAAGAAGAAGCACTACAGAATCGCCACATCCATGTAGGCTTTGCTCATCCACCTTTAGAAGACAACACTTTCAATCAAGAATGCATTCAGCAAGAAGGACTAATTGTAGCTTTGCTAGAAACTCATTTCTTAGCCAGACAAGAAAATATTTCAGTGCGATCAATAAAAGACGAAAATTTTATTATGTTCCCCCGCCATTTGGGCCCCGGACTTTACGATCAAATCCTGAGTCTTTGTCAGCAAGGAAATTTCAGTCCAAAAGTGACTCAGGAAGCAATCCAAATGCAAACAATCATCGGGCTGGTGTCAGCGGGAATGGGGATTGCGATCGTACCGTCTTCTTTGCAAAATCTTCAAAGGGCTGGTGTAGTTTATCGCACTTTAGAAGAAAAAACACCATTAGTAGAAACGGCTGTAGTGTGGCGACAAGAGGATATGACACCTGTTTTACGGGAGTTTCTACAAATTGTCAGAAGTATCTGTGGTTAATTAGTCAGTTATGGCAATAACAAAAACCACTACTTTTGACTAACGCCTAGCTGCTCAGGACTTACGCAACTGGCACAGGCGATCGCTACTTACTGGTACTTTAGTACGATAAAAAGGTGTTTTAAAATCAGCCCTTTTTGGAATTGTTGATAGTAACTAATAAAGTAGATTCCAATAAAAATTTTATGAGAGAATAAGTAGCGGGTGCGTCGAAAAATCGGTTAAGGATGAAATTTACTATCTCTACCGATAGAACGGATTATGTCGCAACCAACGATTTATCTCAAAGCTCTACGGATGTTGCACAAAAGGTGTGTAAAATTCGTTGGAAAATAGAGGAGTTTCATAGAGAAATAAAGCAGTCTATTCGAGTAGAGCAGGTACGCGAAGTAATTGAATTTCTGTCAACTAGTGCAGTCAAGGCCAAGCAAAAGGTGGTGATTATCCACGAAGCAGATATGCTCAACCCTACCGCCGCCAACAAACTTCTCAAGACGCTGGAAGAACCAATATCCTGATCTCGTCCTATCCTCAAAAGCTATTACCCACTATCAAGAGTAGGTGTCAAATCATACCTTTCCAAAGGTTAACTGATGAGGAGGTTATTTCTGTCCTCAAAGACCAACAAATCGAGGTAACAGAAAAAATACTAGCTATAAGTTCAGGTAGTCCTGGTGCTGGAATTATGAGCCTTTTTTTAGTATGACTCATAGTCCAGAGTCCTCAAATTTAGAGTCGAAAAATTTCAGCAATTTAGCTTAAGGGTTTCTGAGCTTGAATTTTGTCAAAAATAGCACCTTCACTAAAAAATTTCTGCCCAATACTGTTCCAGCCTCCTAAATCCTCAACTTTCAACAAAGTTTTAATTTGAGGAAAATCGCTACTGAGTTGTTTTGCGATCGCAGTATCAACAGGACGAAACCCTATTTTGGCAAATTCTCTTTGTACCTCTGGAGTGTAGAGATATTGGACAAATGCTTCTGCAACTTTTCGAGTAGCGTGTTGTTCAACATTTTTATCTACTACAGCAATAGGATTTTCAATAGAGATATTGACATCAGGGACAACATACGAAAACTTTTCGCCCTTTTGTTTTGATAGGATCATTTCGTTTTCATAATTGAGTAAGACATCACTCTGACGTTGTTTAAAGAACAATTCGCTGGCATTGTGAGCAGTCTTGGGCTGCAAGGGTACATTTTTATAGACCTTGGAAATAAAATCTAATGCCTGAATCTCATTATTGCTAGTTTTTGTGGCGAAACCCCACAAACTCAGAAAATTCCAGCGCGCACCACCTGATGTTTTCGGGTTCGCTGTTATTACACTCACACCAGGGCGTGCCAAATCTGACCAAGTTTTAATATTTTTGGGATTCCCTTCACGAGTGGCAATTGCAACTACAGATTGGGTGACAATTGCATTATTTGGAGCTTCTTTTTCCCAGGCGGGTTGAATAAAACCTTTTTGAACAAGTTTCTCAACGTCAAGGGCTAGTGATAGGTGTACTACGTCAGCCTCTAAACCATCAATTACATTTAGGGTTTGAGAACCAGACCCATCATAACTTTGAGTAAAAGTCAGATTTTGGTTATGCTCTTTTTTCCACTTATCTACGAATTTGGGAATGATCTGCTCGTATGCGTCTTTTGTCACCGAATAGGAAACAAACGTTAGCTTGACATTATCAACAGAAGTGGCCTTAGTATCACCAGTCTTATCAACGTTAACACCAGAGCAAGCCGTCATGACTAGACTTAAGCTGATTCCCACCAAAAAGAAGGATATAAACCACCAGTGTCTTATAGCTTCCCAAAGCTTGACAATACAAGAGTGAGCTGGCTTCGTTATGTATCTATAGTGTTTTTTGATACTCAAAATTTTCCCCCTTATGTAATAAATGCGGTATTCCGCGCGGTTTACTGTAGTTTAAAGGTATTATAAGGTAGCTTCTAAAATTACATAACCTTTTATTAACCTAAATTTAAACAAGTTGTAGATTACGTACTGAAAAAGGCTTACTGTTGCCAGAATGAGCACTGGATGAAAATAATTGGCAAAAAGTTCGAGGCTATCTAGCAAATGAAATTGAGATTGATTATTTAGACTTTTGAGGTGAAATACCTCGACAAGTGACCGCAGAAGAATATGTACAACAACGAGTTGATGCATTGTCAGGATTACGGACTTTGCATATCAGCACGAATCATGAGGTAACAATCAAAGAAAATGTAGCTTCTTGTAAATCAGCGTATTGCATTTATAGAGTTGATCCTAAACTTGAAGCTGGACAAGATCGGTTTGATACGCCAGGAAACTACCTTCATCAGTTGGTTCGAGTCGATCGAGAATGGCGAGTTAATGCGATCAAGCAAACAGTAGTAGTAATGAGTGGTAATCGACAAGTGCATGGTGCGTTCCGCAATATCTCATCGTAAAATGTTGAATTTTGCTACTAACAACAAAGTTCAACAGCTAGCGAACACTAGATGTTAAGTTTTGAAAAAACGGGCATTTTCTCCTAATCTTTTTCAAAAATCGGTACACTTGATCTTTTAGAATCCTGCTCCTGGTAACTTTTGCTTCTTGCCTATCTACTACACAAATAATTTCACAAATAAAACTGGATTTATATAGTAATTTTATTGCTAATAAATCAGCATTTTAGGTTCCTCAATTTTTCTTGATAGCTTGCTGGGGAAAATGCCAAGTTTACACCTCTACCTGTTTGATCTGTGCATCTGTTGCTTGGTCTATTTCTATAAACTTTGGCCCAGCAATGAGAACTATCATCATCATTAATAGACTTGTCACCATGATGATGCTGACTACGCTGGGATCGTCAAAATTACTCGTAGCGACTAATAATGCTGCGGCAAAATTGCGTTGGGCTGTTCCGACTCCTAGTACTCTTTGAGTATCAATGTCAGGGCCACCTAAAAGATAACCGACGCTAAAGGAGAATATAATAAAGATCGCACAAACAAAGATTGCACCTGTTTTTAATAAGCTAATGATATCGTTGGTGTGAATGAAGAGTCTGACTACTAAACCGAAAAGTAATCCATAACTAGATAATTTGAATAAAATTGGCTGGATAATGGGAGCGATCGCAGCAAATTTGGCTTTGATAAATAATCCCATCACTAACGGACTAACCATCAGCAACAACAAGGGTTTGGCAATGTCCCAAGAGTTAATTTGCACACCTTGCACTACTAAAGGTAGTACAATCGGCATATAGAAAATAGTACCCAGCATCAGCAACATCATTAATCCCACAGAAAAAGCTATATTCCCCTTGACTATTTGAGCAAGTTTAGGCAAAGCTGGCGGGCCTGATGCTAGTGCCATAATTAGTAAACCATCTCTGAGTGGTTTGCTTAAAGGTACTACTTGTACTAGCAGATAAACAAAAACTGGCACCAATACAAAATTTGTTAGTAAAGACAAGATGACGAGTCGAGGGCTGCGGAGTGGTTTCCAAATCTGTTGTACCGTTAAACCTAAACCTGCACCCAACATAGTGCAAACAATAAATGTGAAAAGTGAAAGTTTATCGATTACTACTAAAATTTCATTCATGATTGATGAAGGTTATTGGGCATTGGGCATTGGGCATTGGGCATGGGGCATGGGGGAAATTTAAAGTTGAAAGTTTCGAGTTCAAAGACTTAATGTTTAAGCTTTAAGGCTTAATGTTCAAGGTTTAAGGCTTAATGTTCAAGGTTCAAGGCTTAATGTTCAAGGTTTAAGGCTTAATGCTCAAGCTCGAAGGCTTAATGCTCAAGCTCGAAGGCTTAGTGTTCAAGGTTTAAGGCTTAATGTTCAAGGTTTAAGGCTTAATGCTCAAGCTCGAAGGCTTAGTGTTCAAGTTCGAAGTTTCAACACTCAAGCTTATCTCCCCAATGCCCAATGCCCCATGCCCCATGCCCAATGCCCAATGCCCAATGCCCCAATCTTAATTACTTCAACTCCAGGCTGATTTGCTGTAAGTTACCAGTAAAGGCAAACGGTACTTGATAAGTATCAACAACGGGAGTACCTGTATCTCTGCCAACATCAAATGTTTCATCTAGGGCTAAACGGTAAGCAATGGTTTTTTCCACACGTCCTTCGGCTACCTGTTGGTCATTGATGAATAGTTTGCCGATTCCACCTGCACCTACAGCGCCACCGTCATAATCAAAGTTGAAACGAAGTGTAGATTTACCAGAGGGCAATTTTTCTCTTGATTGGATGATGTAGCGGGCAGTATTGGCGTAGTTGTAGGCATAGGTAGGCTTGCCATCCTCAAGGAAAAAACTCCAACCAGCAAAGCGTCCCCCTTGGGTCAACAGGACACCCTCTGCCCCACTTTCAGGAATTTCTACATTAGCTGTGATGCTGAAGGATTTATTTTTCAGGTTTGGGGCGCTACCTTCTGGAATGCCAACTGTACCTGGATAGTAGGTGAAAGTTGTGCGTCCTCTGGTGAAGCTGGGGCGAATTTTAACATCAAATCTTTCAGCGATGCGATCGTCTAGTGGTAATACTTGGTGCTTGCGGGCTTCCTTTAAAAACAACTTTTGCAGTTTTTCTAACTTGTCTGGGTTTTCCTTTGCTAGGTTGTTCGCTTCGCTAAAATCTTCTGTAATGTTGTACAGTTCCCACTCATCTGTATCAAAGTTCCCTTTGACAGTTCGTTCCCAAGGTAAGCGACCGTGACGCGCTGCCGCTACCCAACCTTCATCGTAAATGGCTCGGTTGCCCAACATCTCGAAATACTGAGTTTGACGATGAGAGGGAGCATCAGGGCGATCGAAGGTATAAACAAGGCTAGTACCTTCAATTGGTTGTTGCTTAACACCATTCACTTCTTTAGGAGCAGTAATTCCCGCTACTTCTAAAATGGTGGGTGCAATATCAATTACATGATGGAATTGGCTACGAATGCCACCTTGGTCTTTAATATTTGTGCCCAAAGAAATCACTAAGGGGTTACGAGTTCCGCCAAAGTGAGAGGCGATTTGCTTTGTCCATTGGAAGGGAGTGTTGACTGCCCATGCCCAAGCCGCCGGAAAATGGTTAAATGTTCTGGGACTACCCAAGTCATCATAAGCAGCTAGCAGTTGTTGCAGATTTTCGGGTACACCGTTGAAGACTTGGAGTTCGTTGACGCTGCCTGTTAAACCGCCTTCTGCACTAGCACCGTTGTCTCCAACAATATAAATGACTAGGGTGTTATCCAGTTCACCAAGTTGGTCAACGGCATCAATCAGCCTTCCTACTTCATAATCTGTATGACCTAAAAATCCAGCAAATACTTCAGCCATGTGGGCATAGAGTTTTTGCTGTTCTGCTGTGAGGGAATCCCATGCTGGTAGTTCTTGGGGGCGAGGAGTGAGTTGGGCATTGGCTGGAATCACACCCAGTTGTTTTTGACGGGCAAAGATTTCTTCGCGTAATTTATCCCAGCCTTGGTCAAATTTGCCTTTGTACTTGTCAATCCAAGCTTTGGGGGCGTGGTGGGGTGCATGGGTAGCCCCAGTGGCGAGATAGGCGAAAAAGGGTTTTTCAGGAGCAATGGATTTTTGGTTGCGAATCCAGGCGATCGCATGGTCTACTAAATCAGGAGTCAGGTGATAATCTGGCTTATTGGTTGGTTTCTCTACTCGCCTAGTATTTTCTACTAAGGCAGGACTCCACTGATTAGTATCACCGCCAAGAAAGCCGTAAAAGTACTCAAATCCTAACCCTGTAGGCCAGCGATCGAAAGGCCCTGCGGCACTCGTTTCATAGTCTGGGGTGTTGTGCCATTTACCGAAAGCTGCTGTGTTATAGCCATTTTGTCGTAGTATTTCAGCAACGGTGGCGGCACTCTTAGGCAAAATTGTTGTGTAGCCAGGATAACCTGTAGCTAATTCCTCAACAACCCCTGTATTAACTGAATGGTGATTGCGTCCAGTTAACAAAGCTGCCCTGGTAGGCGAACACAGGGCTGTGGTGTGGAATTGGTTGTAGCGTAATCCTCTTTCGGCTAGGCGCGTCAAATTTGGAGTGTCCACCGGGCCGCCAAAAGTACCCGCTTGTCCAAAGCCCACATCATCTAGGATCGCTAGCAAGACATTGGGTGCTTTGGCTGGGGCGGTTATGGGTTGGGGAAAGTCTGGTTGTGATTCTTTGTAGGTGAGGCCGATTTTACCTTTGAACTCTGGCAGAGGAACGGGTAAAACTTGGGATGTAGCTGCTAGGGCGGGGCCATTGACCATCAACAAAGTGATGAGCAAAGATAAAGCGATCGCCTTTGCAATTTCTGGAAACAAATTCCAGGGCTTGGATTCAAACTTCATTCTTCATCCTTTCTATAGTCAGGTTTTTCACTAAGCGAAATCCGATATGGGTAGTTCCCGTGTCGGGGGCTTGAGATTCTCGCGCTGCTGGGCGGAAGCGGCTGCAATAGTTGATCGCACACAAATAAGAGCCACCTTTGATTACGTGTAGAGCGTTTTCGGTGGGTTTGTTGGGGTCAAAACTTTGTTCTGGGCCTTTTGGGTTGACACTGTGGTTTTTTTGGTTGTGTCCTGGACGAAACCAATCGGAGGTCAATTCCCAGACATTACCTGTGATGTCATACAGACCATAACCATTTGGCGGAAAAGAACCAACCGGGGCAATACCCACGTAACCATCACTTTTGGTATTGAAAAAGGGAAAAATTCCTTGCCAGGTGTTAGCTTTTTTCTCAGAGTACTGGTTGCCCCAGGCATAAGTTGCAGCATCTAACCCACCACGGGCGGCGTATTCCCACTGGGTTTCGGTGGGTAAGGATTTTCCTGCCCATTGAGCGTAAGCTACAGCATCTTCGTAGGCAATATGAACGACTGGATAATTATCTTGATGTGCGATTGCACTTTCTCTTCCAAATGGATGTCGCCAATTCGCCCCAGTCTGCCAATGCCACCAACTCAGTTGTTTTGCCCCTGGTTTTGCGATTTCAAACACCAAGGAACCTGGTAATCTCTGCTCATCTGGCAAGTCGGGAAACTCTTCTTTTGATAAAGGGCGCTCTGCAACTGTCACATACCCTGTAGCTTTAACAAATGCCGCAAACTGTGCATTTGTCACTTCATATTTATCGATACAAAAGGAACTAACTCTTACCTCTTGAGCTGATAGTTCTTCTATCAAACCAGAATTATTCGATCCCATTGTGAATGTCCCACCGGGAATCATTACCATTTCTGATGGACAGGAATTTACGGTAGCGGCAAAAGCAGGAGAAATGATGAATGCCATTGCTACTCCTGTAATTAATAACATTACTAAAAAAACTTTCTTTAACACAGTGGTGGTGACTGCTAACAAAAATAAATTAAAATTCAGACTAAATATTTCTAAAACATTTACTGTGTAAATTTATGACGTAATAATAGTCGAAAATCTAGCAATTTTTCATCAAAAATTACCATCAGTGTAAACTAATTTGAAAAACTTTACCTTGTTTGAAGTTAATATATACTTTATATCGATAGAGTTACCGTATTTATTGCGATATTGATAACTTACCTCTTAGAGAAAAATAAGTCAAGAACTTTTTTGGCTGACATGATATAGCATGAGAATTGATATCTGATTCGTAAAAAAATCTAAAGACAACTGAATCTGGCTTGACTACTGACTACTGACCCTGAGAGGATGTTTGAAAAGTCATAATTGATGTATCAAATATTTTTTACCCCACCCTAATCCTCCCCTTATAAAGGGGAGGGAACCGGATTTTCTGATTTCCCCCCTTTATAAGGGGGGATTAAGGGGGGTAATAATTCGATAAAAATTACAACATACCACTTTTCAAACAACCTCTAATAAAAACTCCGATCTGTGGGTGGAGTTTTTTATTGTTTGGGGATTTTTTATATTTGTTGAACTCAACCTTTGAAAGCTGAAGTACTACTACAATGAACCTTTATTGAATTGTATTGAATTATGAGTAATCGCATTTCATCAAAGAAATTTTATCGAGCAGTTTTACAAGATATTTCATGTTAGAAAATACATTGACTTGTTTCTCTACTTCCTCCTCTCTAGAATATTTCAAAGCATAAATTCCTGCTGAATATGCAGCTTCAATTCCCACATCGCTATCCTCAATGACAACACAATATTCAGGCGAGAATCCCATTCTATTTGCTGCGTATAAAAATAAACCGGGATCGGGTTTCCACGAGCCAATATCATAAGAACTAAACAAGCGATCGCCAAAGTAATGCGACAGACCAGTTACATTTAAAGCCTTGCGAATTTTGGCTATTGGCGCACTTGAGGCAACACAAACAGGATATTCCAGAGTTTTTAGCATCTCTGGAACGCCTGTGATTGGTTGCAAGTAAAATTCAAATAATTCATCTACTCGGTGACGATATGTTGCCTCAAAATCTCTGGGCAGCTTTTCGCCATACTTCATTTCTATGTCCGCTAAGATTAAAGCTAGCTTTCTGCCACGATATCGACGAATCAGACTTTCAACGGAGTCGTTGATAAAAGGTAGCAAATCAATAAAAGCTTGGTTACAAAGCCGCTCGCTATCAACTAACGTTCCGTCCAAATCAAAAATCACACAAATATGCTTCATGTATCCAGGGCTTGGCCGTTGAACACGCCGCCATAGCCACCTTTGGGCAACCACTGTGACAACGCAAATATCAAATCAAACCCCAGCGCTTCGGCTTGCAGCACTAGAGCCTTATTATATTCAAAGCTCCAGTCTGTAGTGCGTGGTAGTGTGGAGGCACTCCAACCACCTGCTTGGATGGGCAAAAATAAACCCAGCAATACAGGCTGTTTCAACGCTTGGGAGAGGGGGCTGTTGGCAAAATCTGTCGGAGCCAGAAAGCGATCGCTACCGACAATCGAACCGGGGTGATGGCTAAGGATCATCGTTCAAATTTGGTAGATAACTAATCTATTGGCTTTGCTGCGATCGCACTCAACTTTGCTAGTGCGGTCTGTAATTAATTCAACAGTTCTAGTAGATGTTTGTACCACGATCGCTATCTTCCAACTGCAACAGCTTGGCGTTCTCGTTTTGCTACTTCTTTCCGCACTAAAGGAATAACTTCGCGCCCATAATCAATGGCATCTTGTAGCGGATCGAAGCCCCGGATTAACAGGGTAGTTACACCTGCGTCATAGTAATCAACTAAAGCTTCTGCAACTTGTTCAGGTGTTTCTACTAGCGCAGTTGTATTGCCAGCAGCACCAGTAGCAGCAGCGATCGGTGTCCATAAACGCTTATCGTAGATTTCGCTTTTAGCTGCGAAATCCAGTAACCTTTGCGATCCTACCGCCTGTGGTCTAGCTGGAGGAGCGACTTTTGCACCTCCTCGTTGTTCTTGAATCCGTCCTAAAATATTTCTGGCTTTTTCCCAAGCCTGTTCTTCTGCTTGCGGGGCGACAAAAAGGGCTAGGATGCAGATAGGATAAGCCTCATAGCCTTCTCTCCTTGTTGGTAGTACTTACGCTTATTAGGACTTAATCTCAATAATTCGGTGACTAACTCATAAGAATTTTCCATGAAATTAACCCAATTGTCGCCATAAAGACCAATATAAAAACTACTATGTCGTCGAACAATCCGCCCAGATTCTTTAATTCGACCGACATATTTTTGAACACCCATACGTTTAATTTTTTGACCAGATATTGTTGCGCTTGTATAGGCAAGCGAGATTAATAATATTAGGGAAATTAGCCGTTGTCCTGATACATTAGTATCTTCCAAATTATAACCACCACTCTTAAAATCTCTAAACATCTCTTCAATATCAAAACGTTGTTTATAAGCAATAATCGTTGAATCTAAATCATCTAAATTATTCAGGATAAACCAACCTTCCTCTGGCGCAACTCCAAAGCGTTTCCGTTTCCATTTAGCCGCAAGATTGAAACTGATAAATCCTGTAGTTTTTGTATATTTAATACCTTGATAAAAGAAAGAAACTCCAGGCGATAAACCTGAATCTTTTAATTGCAGCCAAACTTCAGGTTCTACCTCTATAAATGCATCTTTTTTTAGACGTAAGCAAAAGTACACTTTCTTCTCTGTGAGCCAGTTAGCTAGTTTCACAGAGCAAAACTCTCTATCTGCTAATACAACAGTTTTATAATTATTAAAAATGGGTAATGCTTTATTGAAAACAGCTTTTTGCTCATCAAAATTACTCGAACCTAATTTGTCTAACAACTCAAAATATATCGGAATAGACCTTTTATCCCAAACTACACTAATCATTAACAGATTAATACACCCCCAATTAGTTCGGTCAATTACTAAATAAATAACTTCATTTAAGGGAAAATATATCTCTAACCAGCTTTTAATAATCGGGAACCAAATTTCTTCAATATTTATGTAATTTAAAGATAAAAATCTTTGAACTTTATTTCTTCTACTTTCAAAAAATATGGGGATAGGTAAAGCAGTAGCCAATGCTTCAATGCTAACAGTTTTAATAGATTGTAATAAATTTATCAGGATTTTTAGTAATAAATATTCTGCACGTCCCAATTCTCGCTTGAGGTTTGTCTCGTAGAATTCTGGTAACATTATCATTAAATGGAGCTTGTTGCGAATGAAGACTCTTTTTCTTTTACCACAAATTGCTACACTCTTTACAATATAAGCATTCTAAACCATTTTGTCTCCCCGCAAGCTACGCGCCATGCCTGTTTGAGTTGTAGAATTACCTCTGGTTCTACAGAATTAACATCGAATCCGGTAATCACTGCACCAAGAGCCGCTTCGGTGGGTGTAATATCAATCCGGCTTGCCGTGAATGTCATAATCGGATCTCCTTAGATTTAGGACTATACGATCAACTGGTCATGCAAAAGTTACCCTTGTTGCTCTACAAGGGGTTAATGTCTGCGTTCATAAGTACTGAGTACTTTTTAATTTACTCAGCACTCATGACTTATAATTCAGCTTTAGGAAAGAACTGGTTGTGCTTCCTTAAACTCAGCTTTCTGCTTGAAGACGCTTGGTACTTCAGCGCTGAAAGCTTCACCTTGAACCACTTCTGAACGTGAACCATCAACTCCTACTGGAACATCGCCTGTGATGGTGGTGCGATAGAGGAGACGTTCAACATCTAAATGATCCAAATCTTGAGGAGCCAAATGCACGGTGGCGCGGTTGTCCCAGAAGGCGATATCACCGTTGTTCCAACGGAAACGGGTGGTATAGGCAGGTTTGGTAACTTGGTTAAAGAACAACTCTAACAACAGTCTGCTCTCTTCTGGTGACACATCAACAATGCGGGAGACGAAGCCAGGGTTTACGAACAAGGCACGTTCACCAGTCTGAGGATGAACTCTGACGACTGGGTGAATAGAAACCAAGGGATTGACAGCAATGCGCTCGTCGAATTTATTGTTGCGGGGTTGATAACCGCCTCCATTGAAGCGATGTTCCGCTTTTAATGTATCAGCTAGCGATCGCAAGGGTGCTGAGAGTCCCTCATAAGCAGCAACGAGATTACTCCACTGGGTGTCACCACCGAAACTAGGGACATTAACTGCGCGTAAAATTGACGCTGCTGGTGGGTTAATCGCTGCCGTTACATCTGTGTGCCAAGGGCCGCCAGTGCGAAAACCATATTGCTTTTCATAGAGTCTACGGTCTACAGGTTTGATCTGGGGAAATCCCGGAACTGGTTCAGGCTCTCCCAAGGGATGGGCGAAAGTCACTTCGCCAAAACGAGATGTGAACTCGACCTGGGCAGCATGATCGATGTTCTGACCACGAAAGAACAAGACTTTCCATTTTAATAGCGCTTTGCGAATTTCTTGGACTTGATCCTCAGAAAGAGAGCGGGAAAGGTCTACGCCGCCGATTTCTGCACCGATGAAACCAGCTACCTGTTTAACTTCTATATGTTTGTAGCCCATTAGGATTCTCCAGAGTTTGATCTATCAGGAGGTGTTCACACTCGCCTATTTCCTTGGGAATTTTGCCGATACTCTGATAGCAACATTCCAATGCTGGGAGTATAACTGAAATTATCATACATTATTCCGATAGATTTATCGTAGTATGCAGTAGCTAAATAGTAATTTCCTATGTTTTTCAGACAAATCCTCTTCTATAGTGATTCGATGTCAATGTGCAAAAGCCTTAGCTCAGACAGATCAGCGATGCTTGGGCAGTAAACTACGTGATTATTTGATAATTATTAGTTAATCTAATTATTAGTAGACCATAATAAAATTTTCCTCATGAAAATTTGGAATAGACAACTAGGGGAAAGCATCAGTAATATCACTTACCACTACTTACCCGCCTTGCGCTGGCGTAACTTTCGCCTATTTTTCGGGGGACAGTTACTATCAATGTCTGGAACATTTATGACCCAGCAGTTAACTATTCCTTGGCTGGTATACGATTTGACTAAATCGCCTTGGTTGTTGGGTGTTGCAGGGTTTGTACAATTTTTACCTACCTTATTACTGATTCCCTTTTCGGGCATATTGTCCGATCGCTGGAGTCGGCGTGACTTGTTAATAGTGGTGCAGATATTGGGAATTAGCGTTTCCCTGGCTTTAACGATTCTCACCTTTACCAATTGGATTACCTTTCCTATCCTCTTAGTACTGAGTGCTTTCAATGGTTTGCTCAAGGGATTAGATATGCCCGTGCGCCATACAATCGTCACCGAAACTGTAGACGATCACGCTGATTGGAGTAATGCGATCGCCTTGAATTCAGTAATGTTAAGTTCCTCTCTTGTCGTGGGGCCTGCTATGGGCGGGATTTTGATTGCTACACTAGGGGTAAAATATTGTTTTCTTTACGATACCCTCAGCTATATTCCTGCCATATTTACCTTGCTAGCGATGCGGCTGCCAGCCAGACAGATGCAACCCCTTACGGGCATTAGCGATACTTTGGAAAAATTGCGAGAGGGCTTTGAATATGTCTGGAAATTCCAGCCTATTAGAGTAATTTTATTAATGCTAGCGTTACATGGTTTCGCCGGGATGTCTCATGTCGCGCTCATGCCTGTTTTTGCAGCAAAGATTCTCAATGGAAACGCAACAACGATGGCTCACCTCAGCACTTCAGCACCGATTGGCTCGTTGTTTGCTTGTTTGTATCTAAGTGTCAGACGAGGGATTGTAGGCTTAGAGCGTTTGATTGTAGTCGCTCAAGTATTGATTGGGATGAGTTTGATATTCTTTTCACTCTCGCGTCAAGTTTGGCTATCTATAATCATTCTGGTATTTGTAGGCTGCTTTTCTATCCTCAACATTACCAGTAGTAATATGATTATTCAAACTCTAGTTACCGAGGATAAGCGCGGACGGGTAATGAGTTTTTACGCCCTAGCAATGGTGGGTACAATGCCCTTTGGGAATTTGTTAGCTGGGACTTTGGCAGATAATTTTGGTGCGACTAATGCCTTGATTGTCTGTGGTAGTCTGATTATTTTAGGTGCGCTCTGGTTCTCTGCACAATTGCCAGCAGTAAGCCGTTGGATTGCTCGGTAAACAAGTCGCTTCTCTTTGTACAACAAAGCAGATATTTGGAAAACAAGCATCTTCCACCACACCTTAAAAGTGTAGTGGAAGACGATAAATTATATCAGCTTGGCAGAAGAAAGTTGCGCCTATAGCTGATAGCTGATTTTTTCATCCCAAGGAGCAGGTTTGCTAATTTGCTCCCATATAGGACTATACAAGGCTTCATGTAGTTCGCGTGCTAGTACCACCAAACCTGCATAACCAGCATAAGCATGGTGACGTTCATGGTTAATGTCTAAAAAAGGAATTCCCGTTTTGAGTGCTGTATATTTATTTCCAGCCCCAGTAATCAACACATCAGCTTTTGTTTGGTGTAATACCTTTAATAATGCCTGGGGAGTTGTGTCAGACAAAAGCATTGCATCTGCACCAAGATATTGTTGAATTTTAGCTTTCTCCTCTTCTGTTGTTTTGCCATCCGTAGCTGCAATAACTTCCATTCCCAAATCTTGGGCTGCTAAAATAAGCGACCAACTTTTCACACCACCAGTAGAAAGAATAATCCGTTTACCTTTTAAATCAGCAAGGTAAGGAGCTAAAGCAATATCTAGAGCAGCATTTTCTTGAGCAATTAACTTTTCTGTACGTTCTTGCAGTTCAGAGGCAATAACACTATCTCCCAAGGATATACTTAATTTGGTCGCAACATTCCGCAAGCAATCGTTTAAGTTGGTCGCACCATAGAACGATTCTTCAATATAAGGAATTCCATAGCGTTCCGCCATAGTTTGCGCCATTTGTATAGCTACATTTGAGCAAAGCACTACATTTAATTTGGCGCGATGGGCATAGCAAACTTCTTGATAACGAGCATCACCTGTAATTTTAGAAAGAACGCGAATTCCCGTTTTTTGGAATAATGGTAAGATATTCCACGTTTCACCTGCAACATTATAGTCGCCAACAATATTAATATCGAATGGTGTGGTAAATTCAGGTTCGGCTGTACCAATGACAGCATTCAATAAAGTTTCATTACCGATGCGATTTCCTAAATTTTTACTACCAAGAAATCCAGGCGCATTTACATAGATAACTGGGATATTAACTTGTTGTGTAGCAAGTTGGCAGACACTATCAATATCATCGCCAATCAAAGCAGACAGACAAGTAGCATAAACAAAAATAGCGGCAGGATGATAGCGTTGAGCAACATCCACAATCGCTTTGTACAGTTTCTTTTCTCCACCAAAAACAATATTACCTTCACTAAAGTCAGTAGTAAAAGCAGTTTGGTATAATTGTGAGCCTGAAGAGAGGCTACCATGAGTTGCCCAAGGATTGTGAGTACAAGAAACAGCACCATGTACTAAATGAACAGCATCAGTAATAGCTCCGACAGAAACCATTGCTCCATCAAAAGGGCAATTTCCTTGGGTTGCACCTGGTTGTGGTGGTTTTGTGCAAGTGAGTTTTTTCTGACCATTAAGCTGTTTATGGTTAGATTTGCAACCTGTTTCGCTAAGGGGTTCGTTAATTGTTACTTGAGTGTTTTTCATGCTTTTCCTCGTGCTAAAAATAAGTACAAAACAGCCAAGAATGAAGAGTTAGGAGTATTATTCTTTCTCTATCTCCTATTTTTCTTACTTACCAATTTTGCTGCCTAGTCCCCACTCATCTTTATAGATGGTGGTAGGTGAAGTTATTGAGACTGATTTCTGAGAAATTACAAAAAACAGCAATTGATGCACTAGCATTTCAGATAAAACAAGCAACTCCTCTGATGCATCCTGTATTTTCAGAAATACCTGTTATGGCAGTCCTTAATTGTATGAGGTACATCTTCGCCTCTAGCCCCTCACTGCAACCAGATGTAACTCACTCAGACGATAAACACTATAATTCTTTGGCTAGTGTTAGCCTATCTAAATATTAGTATAGCTAATAATGTGTGAAATCAAGTATTTTTTTGAGATTTTTAGAATATAAATTATTAGATAATTAAGCAGGATAAATTATATACATATTTTCTATGTACCTTATGTTCTGTTTTATAATCCAATTAAGTAATTTATTTTTTACTAATAGTATTTCAAGTATTTTATTTAAATAAAATAAAAATTCATACAGGTAATTATAGCCTTAATTATTTGAAAATACTCTAAATCTATGGCTAAACAGAACTATATTAAGTAAAAAATTTTCTTGAAATTTGAAAAGTATACACTATTTGAACTACGAGCTTTAGCCGTAGTCCTGGTTAGATTGACAGTGGCGATCGCTATAAACCAATTTACAAGAGAAGGCAGTTCAAGCTTGCCTAAAGATGTATCAAAACTTTAGTTTTAGGTCTAACCGGAAAAATTATTCAGTGTCTGCCAAATTTAGCAATCAATTCCTCCCGTGACAATTGCATGAGCAATGGAGTAAATTCTTCAGGGAGTAATGCTAATACTGATTCAATAATTGCTTGAAGTTCTTTATCTAATGAACCAAAACGAACTTGTAATAAGTTTTCGACTACAAGACGTTTACCTTCTTGTTTGGCTTTTTCACGGTTTACTTTCTTTAGAAAAAGCGACATCATCATTGTATGAATAATATCACTTAAAAACCCACAAAGTCAACAGCCTACACCTCATCCCATAGCGCACTGACTAATTCAGCATCGGATTCTTGGCACGGTCTTATATCCATCTACATCTAAATCAAATGACTTGCCTTTACGCATTGTTTGTGAAATACTACTCTTAAACTACGTTAACTCGATATATTTTAAGTAGTATTGTGCAAAAACTACCATAAAACATCGCGTCCTGAAAGCAATTACAGGCTAATTCTAAGATGACAAACACAGAAATTCGCACCGGTCAAGTTAAAGTCCCTAACGGAGATTTGCAAATTGATGCTTACTTAGCTGAACCAGTCCAAAAGGGAACCTTCCCAGCTGTGATCGTGATTCAGGAAATTTTTGGGGTTAACATTCACATTCGGGAAGTTGCTGAGAAATTTGCTAAAGACGGGTATGTAGCGATTGCACCGAATTTATTTCAACGCACTGCTCCCGGTTTTGAGGGTGGATACACTCCTGAAGATGTGCAGCAAGGGAGAGGTTATAAGGAGCAAACAACAGCCGATGAAATACTGAGTGATATTAAAGCTGCGATCGCTTATTTAAGAAGTCTACCAAATGTGCAAGGAGATGCGATCGGTTCCATTGGTTTCTGCTTTGGTGGTCACGTTGTTTACCTAGCTGCCACTTTACCAGACATTAAAGTTACAGCTTCCTTCTATGGTGGCGGTATTCCTAACTCAACTCCTGGCGGTGGAGAACCAACCATCACCCGCACTTCAGAGATTAAAGGCCCCATCTACGCCTTCTTTGGTCTTGATGATCAGGGAATCCCCTTAGAACATACAGAACAAATTGAGGCTGAATTGAAGAAAAATCAGATTACTCATGCAATCTTTCGTTATCCCGGTGCAGGACATGGCTTTTTCTGCAATCATCGCGCCAGCTACAATGCCGAAGCTGCTGCCGATGCTTGGAAAAACGTTCAAGAACTGTTCCAAAAGAACCTTCAGCTTCAAAAAGTCTAAATCTTTAGGTTAGGAGCAATACAACACTAGAGGCGCACAAATGTGCGCCTCTACGACTAGTCAAAAGCAAATAAAAAACAAAGTATCACGTCCATGATTACCGCCTTCAAACAGCCACGATTTAAGATTTTCCAACATTTTTCACTATTACTTTTACCTGGATTATTAACAATCTCAACAACCTTAATCAGTTGCTCAGTCCAAACCCCAAATTCAGAAAATCCAACCAATGGTTTGAAAACCAAAGTTGTCCGAATGGGATATCAAAGTTCTGGGGATATTGTCAGACTTAAAGGATTGATAGAAAAACGTCTAAAGCCTTTAGGTGTTTCTGTGGAATGGGCGCAATTTGCCGCCGGGCCACAACTGATGGAAGCGATGAATGTGGGTAGAGTTGATATTGGCTCTGTAGGCGAGACTCCCCCGATATTTGCCCAAGCTGCTGGTACATCTTTAGTTTATGTTGCTAGTAATAAGCCCAGTACTGGTAAAGGAAGCGGAATTATCGTCCAAAATAATTCACCGATTCGGACTTTAGCCGAACTCAAAGGTAAAAAAGTAGTTTTTCAAAAGGGTTCTGCTTCCCATTACTTATTAATAAAAGCTTTAGAAGAGGCTGGTTTGAAATATAGTGATATTCAAGCCATTAGCCTCCCTCCTTCAGAAGCCCGTGATGCTTTTATTCAAGGGAAAATAGATGCCTGGGTAACTTGGGACCCTTATTTAGCTGTGGTACAAAAAAAGGCCAATGCTCGTGTTTTGCGAGATGCTAGTGGCATTTCTACTCAGGGCGGATATTATATGGCTGCACGAAAATTTGCTACAGAAAACCCAAAATTAGTGCGATTAGTTCTTGAGGAGATAGATAACACAGGGCAATGGGGTGAGAAAAACCGATCGGAAGTTGTAAAACTGACTATTCCTCATCTCAAAATTGATGAAGATATTTTAACAACAATGATTGAAAGGCGAACTTACGGTTTAAGACCAATTACGCCAGAAATCATGCAAAATCAACAGAAAATTGCAGATTTATTTGCCAAAGAAAAAGTGATTCCTAAATCTATCAATATTAAGGAAGCGATGCTGACTAGCGAACAATATGCAGCTATAACACCGGAAACAATTAGCCATAAATAGCGCCAGGAGATAGGAAAATGGAAGTTTTTTGGTATTTGCCTACACAGGGAGATGAGCGTTATTTAGGTACTACAATCGGTAGGCGACCAGCCACTTATCCCTATATGCAGCAAATCGCCCAAGCGTTGGCTACGCCCGCCGCAGGCATCGCATTACCACAGCAAGTTGCAAGTGCATTTAGTGAATTTGTTACCAAAACAGATTTACTCAAACCCCAGCCAGTGTAAGCAATTCAAAATTAAAAAAACTAGCGTGTATAACTCATAACACCTTAGTACAACATTGTATAAATTCGGCAAAACTCTGCGTTCCTCTGCACTTACTTTGCGTGCCTCTGCGTTTAAAAACACTTCTTACCAAACAGAAAAAAGCATGACTACAAAAAAACCTCAACTTAGACTAGGTGCATTTTTGCCCAGCACTGGCCATCACGTAGCATCATGGCGACACCCTGAAGCGGAAGTTGACGCTGGTTTGAACTTTCAGCATTATAAAAGGCTGGCACAAACGGCGGAACGCGGCAAATTTGACATGATCTTTTTTGCAGACGGCGTGGCTGTGCGCGATGCCTACGGCGGGCTACGCCAACGCAATCAAAGCGCCGACCTTTTAAGCCGAAATGGGAAACTCGTCCACTTTGAACCTCTTACCCTGTTGTCGGCTCTGTCTGTAGTAACGGAAAACATTGGTTTGACAGCAACAGTATCCACTACCTACAACGAGCCTTATCACCTCGCCCGCAAGTTTGCATCACTAGATTATCTCAGCGGCGGTCGTGCCGGTTGGAATCTCGTGACTTCCGCGACTGAAGCTGAAGCGTTAAACTTCAATCGGGAAAAACACATGGAGCATACCCTACGTTATGAGCGTGCCAAAGAGTTTGTGGATGTTGTCACGAAACTTTGGGATAGTTGGGAGGACGATGCCTTCTTACATGATAAAAAATCGGGTATTTACTTCGATCCAAATAAACTGCACGTTCCCAACCACAAAGGCGAACATTTTTCAGTACGCGGCCCGCTAAATGTGGCGCGTCCCATCCAGGGTTATCCGGTGATCATTCAAGCTGGGTCTTCCGAGGATGGTAAGAATCTGGCTGCACAAACGGCGGAGGTAATTTTCACTGCCCAGCAGACCTTGGCAGAAGCTCAGGCTTTTTATCAAGATGTGAAGGGGAGACTAGCTCAATACGGACGCTCACCTGACCATCTCAAGATTATGCCTGGTGTATTTCCAGTCATCGGCAAAACTGAGCAAGAAGCTAAAGATAGATTCGATCAGATTCAAGAGTTGATCGATCCGGTGGTCGGCTTAAATTTGCTTGGTTCAATGATTGGTGGATTTGACCTATCCGGCTATCCATTGGACGGGCCGTTGCCGGAGCTACCAGAGACTAACGGGGGTAAAAGCCGTCAGCAACTTCTGATTGACCTAGCTAAGAGAGAAAATTTAACGATTCGACAACTGTATTTGTCGATAGCTGGAGCGCGTGGGCATCGTCAGATTTTAGGCACACCAGAACAAATTGCCGATCAACTAGAAGATTGGTTTGTCAATGGCGGGGCAGATGGCTTTAATATTATGCCGCCCTGGTTGCCCGGAGGATTAGATGAGTTTGTAGACTTGGTAATTCCTGAATTGCAACGTCGCGGTCTGTTCCGTACAGAATATGAAGCACGAACCTTGCGGGAAAATCTTGGTTTACCTCGTCCAGTAAATCAGTTTAGCAAAACTGCGGCTGTTGCTGAAGCTGCGATCGCCTAACTTCATTAGACATCTCCAAAAAAGATGTAGAGACGTAGCACTGCTACGTCTCTACAAGGTTTCTAGACAAGGCATATTTAATTTCTGGAGATGTCTCAACTGGCTGTAAAAACGTCACAACATTATTAAGTATCCCAACAAAAGAGAGCAAACAGTATGATCAAATATGTAAATCTTGGCAAAACTGGACTCAAAGTATCCCGTATTACACTAGGCACGATGACTTATGGTTCGCGTAAATTGCGCGAATGGGTATTAGAAGAAGAAGAAAGTCGGCCATTTATCAAACTGGCTTTGGAATTGGGGATTAATTTCTTTGATACCGCCGATGTCTATTCCTTGGGTGCTAGTGAAGAAATTGTCGGACGAGCGCTAAAAGACTTTGCCAAACGGGATCAAGTTGTGATTGCTACTAAAGTACATGGCAAAGTCGGCGATGGCCCAAATGATCGAGGACTATCTCGCAAACATATTTTTGACAGCATTGATGCTTCTTTGCGGCGGCTACAGACTGATTATGTAGACTTGTACCAAATTCACCGTTGGGACTATGAAACACCAATTGAAGAAACCCTAGAAGCACTGCATGATATTGTCAAAGCAGGTAAAGTCCGTTACTTAGGAATTTCTAGTGTTTACGCATGGCAGTTTGCTAAAGCCCTTTATACAGCAGACATTCACGGCTGGACTCGTTTTGTATCAATTCAAAATCACTACAACTTAGTTTATCGGGAAGAAGAACGAGAAGTCATACCCTTAGCCTTAGATCAAGGGATTGGTATTATTCCTTGGAGTCCCTTGGCGCGGGGCTTTTTAGCAGGAAATCGCAGTAAGTCAGACCATGGCCAAACACTGCGGGCAAAAACTGACGAATTTGCTCACAATCTCTACTATCAAGATTCAGATTTTCAAGTAGTCGATCGCGTAGTTGAATTAGCCGGAAAACGAGGTGTGAAACCCACACAAATTGCCCTAGCTTGGCTATTGCATCAACCAGGTGTGACATCTCCCATAATTGGCGCTAGTAAGATAGAATATCTTAAAGAGGCTGTCGAGGCAGTGGATTTAGAGCTTTCTGATCAAGAGCGCAAATTCTTAGAAGAACCTTACACACCCCATCCTATACTAGGGCATCAGCACCCATCTGGAAATCGCCCATAGAGTAATCTTGCACCAGGCGGCTGGAAGTCATGGTTGCACAGGCAAAACCCGCTTACGCGGGTTAAAAGCCTTGATTTTACCTCTTTTTGCCTAAACGCCACCACGTAAACTTTGTGTGGCGGACTATTAGGGGCTGGGCGATCGCTATCTGCAACTATGGTGTATGCAGATATAGTATCTTGTCTTTACAAAAAGCTACGCAAAGCGCGTCTACTAGACATCTCCGAAAACGTTCAAAGCCTTTTTATGACTAGGCTATAGTCCGTAAATGCAATCATCCTAAATTAGGTAGTCTCCTGCCCCCTGCCTCCTGCCTCCTGCCTTCGTTAAGTTTCATTCAATCTTGCATTATCCTGTCTTGCCCTATTCAAAATTCTAAGTTGTTGAGTTGGATCTTTGTCAGTCCCTCCCATTTTGCCATGATGCCAACCCATGTTACGGGTGTAACTACCCAGTAAGTTTTGGGTAATTAACTGTTCTGTATCAACCTCATCATCCAGTTCGGCATAAGGCGAGACATAGAGCGCATCAACAGGGCAATACAACTCGCACAAAAAACAAGTCTGACAATCTGATTTACGAGCAATTACAGCTATTCCATCGTCTCCAGAATCAAAGACATCGCGCGGACAAACTTTTACGCAGATATCACAGCCGATACAGCGATCGCTATCAACAATTTCAATCATTACGCTACCTCTTGCAACTGATTTTCTGCGGCGACAACCACAACATCATCGATACCACTGGTAAATATTCTTCTTGTTTGTTGCACGTCAGTTTTTGTAAAATCCATGCGTCGGTGCATTCCTCTACTTTCTTTACGTGCATCCGCACTCGCCCAGATCCAGCGAGCTGTGGCCGCCATCGCCGCAGCTTCCCGTGCGCGTAGAGCATTGCGACCTTCACCTACTAGATAATCTCGAATATCTGTCCATACTGCATCCAAACGTTGACGTGATAGCGCTATCCTCGCTCCAGAACGAAAGAAATTAACATCAAGCGGCAAGGTTTCAGCCTGAACAGCACTAATCGCTTCCGATATTAGCTCATTCTCTAGCGGCTGTTTACGGGGACGCAAACCTGCTTGACCTAAACCACGAACCAAGCGTGTCCCGGCTTTGTCGCCTAAAGAGGCAGCAAAAAGTGCTGCTGCGCGACCACTCCAAGTCCCACTAGCGATCGCCCAGGATGCATTAGGGCTTCCCCCTCCTGAAACTGCCCCTGTCAGATTTTCCCGAGAGGCTGCATCACCGACGGCATAAAGTCCCGGCACTTTTGTAGCGCAATCATTGTTGATAATTTCCAGTCCACCTACGCCGCGAACAGTTCCTTCTGAACGTAGTGTCACTGGGAAGGGTTGCTGGAATGGATCTAAACCAATCCTCTCAAATGGGAGAAAGCAGTTAGGTTGACCCTGGCGCAACCATTCATGTTCCATAGGGTTGCCGCGATTCATCAAGGCATACACTTTCTCACCCGCAAGCAACTGGCGTGCAATACGTACAGCTCGGTCTTCCCCAGTTTCCGGTAAGGGAGAGCCATCCTCCAGATAAAAACTGGCGAAGGTAAAGGTCAATCCCTTGGTCACGGAAGTATGAGCGGGTGACAAGCCATATTGTGAGGAAAATTCCATTCCAGATAGCCTGACTCCTGCCTCTGCTGCCATGAGATAACCATCACCGGTATTACCATCGCAACCTAATGCATGAGACAGAAAAGCGCATCCGCCAGTCGCCAGCACAACGGCACCTGCTCTGACTTCCCAGCGATTCCCAGTGCGGGGATGAATACCTGCCGCACCTGCGATCGCACCATCGGCCCAAAGTAGTTCGAGTGCGGGATGATGATCAAGAATGCGTACACCAGCTGCGATCGCTCTTTGGCGCATGAAGCGCATATAATCTGGCCCGCGCAAGTTAGCACGGTAGGGATTGCCCTGCTCATCAAAAGGAAAAGGATAGCCGTTATCCCCTAAATCATCTAAACCTATTTGTGCCTGCTCAATCACACGCTGCAACCAACGGCGATCGGCAAGTCCTGATGAGCGAGACAGCCGACGCTCAATTTCTGCATCACGTTCTGCGCCTTTGGGAAGATACCATGCGCCAGTATTGGATGGAGCTGTTGCCCCTGATGTACCGCAATACCCCTTATCCGCTAGGATGACACGGACACCTTGCTTTGCTGCTGAAAGTGCTGCCCAAGTACCAGCCGGCCCGCCACCCAGAACTAAGACATCAGTGGTAATTACACTCTGTGCCGCCGAGACTTGAAAAGTTTTTGTATTCATAATTATCGCTTTATAAATTTATCGAAACAGAATTCAGGAGTCAGTAGCCAGAATGGGCTAAACGCCCCGCTACCGCTAACAGAATGAATTTTGAACTTCATAGTGGATGAATCCAGGGTTTAAGACCCCCACTAAATCAAAGATTTAGTGGTCTTTAATCAGTGGGGGATTCAGACCCGCCACTGATTCATTCTGACCGGAGCTTTCGGAGTCTCCGGCTCCGCTCCTGAATTCTGACTTCTGAATTCTTCTTTAACAGTCAATTAGTATCCTGCTTTCTTATTGACTACATTCCGTAAAGGCTTATTGCCTCGGTAACGCTCTAAGTTATCAAGGAACAAGTCTGTAATGCGTCCTTTTAATGCTGGGGAAATTGCGGAAGTATGGGGTGTAATAAACAAGTTAGGTAATAACCATAGAGGACTTTCTGGCGGTAAGGGTTCAATAGAAACTGTGTCTAATCCTGCACCTGCAATCCAGCCTTCAGTGAGAGCCTTAGTTAAGGCTGATTCATCCACAACTGCACCTCGACCGACATTAATTAAATAAGCATGACTGGGTAGCGATCGCAGTACTGTTTCATCAATTAAGGCTTTGGTTTCTGGTGTTAGAGGTGTCGCCACAATTATATAGTCAACTTCTGGTAACAATGCGTGCCATTCATTTGTGCCGACGACTTTATCAAAATTTGTTAGAGGCTGTGGATGACGACGACCGCCCCAAACTCTCGCCCCAAATGGTTTAATCCGAGCTGCGATCGCTTGACCTATGTTTCCAGTACCAAGAATTAACACAGTTGAATTTGCTAACTCTGGTAGTACTAACCAGCTTTTTTCCCATTTGCGTTGATCGTGATCTGCTTGCAATTGCCGTAACTGTTTGGCGTGATAGAGAATCAAACTTAAGACAAATTCCGAAATCGGAATCGCATGAACCCCCGCGCCATTAGTCAGAATAATATCGTGTTCGAGAAAAATCGGTGTCAAAATGTGATTTACACCAGCACTAGGAGTTTGTTGCCAACGTATTCCAGGAGCAGCCGCCAGCACCTTATGTAGAGTGGTTGGCTTCAATTTAAACCCATTGAGATAAACTTCAGCATCACTAGGATCGCTATCAAAATTACCATCACTATCTACCCGCACAAATTTTGTATCCGATGGTAGGTGTGGCTCAATCTCGGTAGTAAGTTCTATCGGTAAAATTAGTTTGACCACGGGTTAATCCTTCACGCTAAATAGTCAATGGGCATGGAGAAATACAAGCAATATATCAAAGGAAGCGATCGCCATTGAAAGTATAATACTATAAATCGATAAATTTACCGTATTATATAATTAATCAACAAAGTTGTTTCTATCCTACAATGCTGGATTGCTCATGCTAGCTCACTATTTACATCTAAAAATCAATGAAAGCCTAGATTGTTAGCTTTGCTAAGTTTTTTAAAAAAGGCTAAAAGTTTCCGTTTCTTAATCCTAGTTATCTTCAATTGGCAACTTACTGAGTATCGATAAGGAAATTCATTAAAATGACGCAGAAACTTGCCCAAACACAATACCCTGTTCATGACTTGATCCAGAGTCGTTGGAGTCCTAGAGCTTTTGCCGATCGCTCAGTTGAGCAGGATAAACTACTCTCATTGCTAGAAGCAGCTCGTTGGGCACCTTCTTCCTACAATCATCAGCCTTGGAGCTTTATTGTTGCCACCAAAGATGACTCAACGGAATACAATCGTCTACTTAGTACCTTGGTGGAGTTTAATCAAGGATGGGCGAAAAATGCTCCGGTACTGATACTTGCAGTCGCTAAAATCCTTACTGACGACGGGAAAACAAACAGACATGCATTTCATGATGTCGGGCTGGCTTTAGAAAACCTGATCCTTCAGGCGACTTCTCTTGGTTTATTTGCCCATCAAATAGCGGGATTTAATGCAGATACCGCGAGAGAAATATACCAAATTCCAGAAGACTATGAGCCTGCAACTGTAGTGACAGTTGGTTATCCTGGCGATCCCCAAAGCCTCCCTGATGGACTACGCGATCGCGAACTGGCTCCCCGTGTCCGCAAGCCGTTGAAAGAATTTGTCTTTACTGGACAGTGGGGACATACCTCAGCCTTATTGAAAGACTAAAGATCGAGGCTGAAGTATGTAGAGCAGAACCGCGTGTGAGTGCTACAGAGATCCAAACCGTGGGTAGTAAAGGTTACGACTGCGATAGCGAAGCGCAGATCGCGCTCGTGACTAGCGACTCTTGAGTTGCAAAAGCGATCGCCCGTTACATCGGCTGTCTTTCCCATGCTTAAAAACTTGTATTCACTAAATAACCCATTTAAGATGAGCAGATCGAAGCAATTAAAACTAGGTGCATTCATGCGCCCAGTCAGCATACATACTGGCGCTTGGCGCTATCCTGGGGCTTTGCCTGACGCTAATTTCAACTTCCCAGCGCTGAAACAATTTATTCAAAAACTAGAACAAGGCAAATTTGACGCATTCTTCATGGCCGATCACTTAGCGGTGCTGAATATGCCAGTCAACGCGCTCAAACGCAGCCATACGGTCACTTCTTTCGAGCCTTTTACCCTGCTTTCTGCTCTTGCCAGCGTCACCGAACACATTGGGCTGGCAGCTACCGCTTCCACGACTTATGACCAGCCTTACCACATCGCTCGCCGCTTTGCGTCTCTCGATCATATCAGTGGCGGTCGCGCTGGCTGGAACATCGTCACCACAGCCAATCCAGACGCAGCCCTCAACTTTGGATTAGAAGAAGAGGTAGAGCATGATGAACGCTATCGGCGGGCTAGAGAATTTTATGATGTTGTCACAGGTCTTTGGGATTCCTTTGCTGATGATGCGTTTATTCGGGATGTGGAAGCAGGGATTTATTTCGACCCTGCAAAGCTTCACGTTCTGAATCATCAGGGAAAATATCTCTCGGTGCGAGGGCCATTGAACATCGCCAGACCTGTCCAAGGTTGGCCGGTAATCGTTCAGGCAGGCGCATCCGAAGCCGGACGGCAATTAGCTGCCGAAACCGCCGAGGCTGTGTTTGCACCTGCTAGTAATCTGGAGGCTGGCAAAGCTTTATTTGCGGACATTAAGGGACGAGCGCAGGCAATCGGACGTGACCCAGACAGCATAAAAATCCTTCCAGGTGCTTTAGTCATCGTGGGGGAAACCGTCGCAGAGGCACAGGCCAAGCGTGTTTATTTGGATAGCCTAGTACATTATGACAGTGGAATTGCCAGCCTCAATAGTGCTATTGGCTACGACGTTTCGGGTTTTGACCCGGATGGCCCCTTGCCAGAAATCCCACCGAATAACGGTGGTCACTCTTCACGAGAAAGAGTAATCGCCTTAGCGCAACGTGAGAGCCTGACGATTCGTCAGCTGGCGCAACGTATCGGTAGTTATGGTGGGCTGGCTTTCGTCGGTACACCCCAAACGATCGCCGATGAGATGGAGCAATGGCTGACCGAGGAAGGGTCTGATGGCTTCAATGTTATGTTCCCTTTTCTTCCTGAAGGGCTGAATGATTTTGTAGACAAGGTTGTGCCAGAACTCCAACGACGTGGGATTTTCCGCCAGGAGTACGAAGGCAAGACGCTGCGCGAAAATCTGGGACTTGCTCGCCCTACTAACCGCTTCTTCCAGCCCACAACCGCATCTGTCAGCTAAATGTAGCTATTCCAAAAATATTCAGAGAGAAAAACCATGACCCACATTGAAGAAAAAGCTTTAGATTCCACCTTTGAGTTCTCTGCTTCTGTCACAGCCAACTCTCCCGAACTGCAAACCCTGTTGGATTTTATCGCGCTGGGGGCAACCGAGCGCGATCGCGATCGCCTCTCTACTACCCAAGCCCAGGGTGAAGAGTCGGAAACAGCAGCAGCGCTAGCAGCTTCTTTAAGTGCAGCCAAAGCCAAATTGATTGTCGATGACTTGGCACTACGTTCTGCTACCCTACTATTTGAAGTTGGTGGAGCTTCAACGACCAAGCAAAGCTACAACTACGATCGTCATTGGCGAAACGCCCGGACTTTGGCATCACATAACCCCAGTCACTTCAAAGCCCGTGCAATCGGAGACTACGAAATTAACGGCACACCTCTGCCGACAAGAGGATTCTTCTAAGGTTTTGTATAAGGTATGGAGAAGATGAGGAGATGGGGCAGAAAACTCCCCACACTTCCAATACTGCTTGGGTTTTGTATTCTTAACTCGGAATTGGGTTTGGGGAAAAGGTTCAAGGTTTTTTCTTTACTTTTCCCCAAAACCCGACAAGTATTGCCCACATTCCCTGCCCCTCTGCTTCTTAATCCTACGCAGACTTAGCTAACTGAAGCCTTGACTTAAGCCATTTCTTTATGAAGCTGCATAGAATTCGATCCCCCCTAGCCCCCCTTATAAAGGCTACGGTGTACACACAAGTCGAAAAAAGCTTGATTTTCCATTCTTCTCTTGTTTATCTCGTTTACCTCGTTTTTATCTCGTTCCCATGTTCTACATGGGAATGCTCCTCGTGGAGGCTCTGCCTCCGATCTGGCATGGAGTCAGAGACTCAATGAATGCATTTAGGACTTGTGTGTACACCGTAGCCTTATAAAGGGGGGAATTCAAAGTCCCCCTTTTTAAGGGGGATTTAGGGGGATCAAGATATGTGCAACTTCACATTAAATTGGTATTAAGCCATTTCTTTGGGCAACACTATGAATATTACTATTAAGGAAACGATCTCTTATCTCATGAAGCAAAACTATAAGCTGTAGTGGCTTATTTTTATCTTGCCCATTGCTGCAAAATGTAATTATAAAAAGCATCTTTATCGACTTTATCCATTGCATAAATTTTCCGACTACCGGGTACTACTTTAGTACGCCCCTGACTAAGGCCAGTGGTGATAATTTCTGTTTCCCATTCGCGCAGTTGATAAAATTCTGGATGTCCCAAATAAGCTGTTGCTAAAACATCCCAAAAATAATAATCTTGGGGGATAACTAGTGCATAACATTGTCCAGCTAAATCAGAGATGGAATACTGGCGCTGTCGTCCCATTTTTTGCACTAATTCCGATGTGACAGGGACATTGTTAGTTAAATCTAAAGGACACATAATAATTTCAATTTGGGTTTGCCATACCCGCGCAGCTGAAACCGCGTCCCAATAAACATTCCATTCAGCAGAACCATCTTGTCCCGCTTCCAGACTTTTTTCTACATTACCAGGGACATTTAATGCACCCCCCATCCACACAATCTTGTGAATCTTGGCTTCAATGTCTGGTGCTTTGTCCAATGCTACTGCAACCGTCGTCAACGGCCCCGTTACCATCAACGTTACAGGGCTTGATGCGTCACGTAACACCTGGATCATAAAATCTTGACCTGTTTCGGCAAGCAGAGGCGTAGTGATGGTTTCCCTTTGATTGAGAATGGGGAGATGGTCAACGATAAACGAATCACGGCGATAGAGAGTAGGAAATGGATTAATCCCGCGCACAGTACTTTCTGCAACCGGGATATGAGAAAATCCCATCAAATCTATAATTTTACGTGTGGCGCTAACAGCCGGTTGAACGTAACAATCTGCTGGAGTGACGACAACACCAAGGAGTTCAATATGATCCATCGTCAACAGCAGCATAGTTGCTAGATAATCATCTACACCACCATCGTGATCCATTAATACTAGTTGTTTTGACATAAAAGGAGAATTATTAATATGGATGAGTTTATCAAAGCCGCAATTCAGGAAGCCAAACAAGGCAGACAAGAAGGTGGAATTCCCATTGGTTCGGTTCTCGTCAAGGATGGCAAAATTCTCGGCAGAGGACACAATAAACGTGTGCAAGACGGCGATCCTGTCACCCATGCCGAAATCGATTGTCTCCGCAATGCTGGAAGGGTTGGCAGTTATAGAGGTACAACACTCTATTCAACCTTAATGCCGTGTTACTTGTGCGCTGGGGCAGTGGTACAATTTGGCATTAAAAAAGTCATCGCTGGAGAATCCAGAACTTTTCCTGGTGCTAAAGAATTTATGGTATCTCACGGTGTGGAAGTAATTGATCTTAATCTTGACGAATGCGAACAAATGATGAGTGAGTTTATTGAAGCTAACCCCGAACTATGGAATGAAGATATTGGTAAATAGTTATTGGGAATTGGGGATTGGGTATGGATCAATAGTTCTTCTTCCCCACTTTTTACTTTGTTTGTTTGTATTACAATGCAGATGTCCACTCGGCGGCGTGCTGTCCATCTACCTAAATCCAGAAGATATTTGATGAGTAATCAACTACAAGACTACAATCCCAGCGGCGTAGGTGAAGTAAATGGCAATCTCTTAGGTTTGCCTTGCGATTACGAGTCTGCAAACCTGATTGTCTTTGGTGTGCCGTGGGAAGTCACTGTTTCCTATGGCGCTGGCACTGCTAATGGCCCACAGCGAATTCTAGATGCTTCGACTCAACTAGATTTGTTCGATTTTGATAACCCTAATGGTTGGAAGCAGGGAATTTTCATGGTGGAAATTCCCCAAGATATTTTAGAGAAGAACACATACTATCGCACCTTGGCAGCAAAAATTATTGAGCGATTAGCCCAAGGTAAACAACTCTCAGATACACCAGATTTAACACCTGTCCTGACAGAAATTAATCAGGCTGGTGAACAGGTTAATCAATGGCTGTTTGAAAATTGTCAAGAAGCAATTAATCATGGTAAGCGAGTTGCGGTTATTGGTGGAGATCACAGTTCACCTTTAGGTTATTTTCAAGCATTAGCGGCTAAATACTCAAACTATGGCATTTTGCATATTGATGCCCACGCAGATTTACGCGATGCTTATGAGGGATTTGAGTTTTCCCATGCGTCTATTATGTTTAATGCGATGAAAATACCGCAAATTTCCAAGCTGGTGCAGGTGGGTTTGCGTGATATTAGTCATGATGAAGTGCAAATGATTGACCAATCTGATAGTCGCATTATTGCTTATTACGACCCAGCTATTAAGCAAAAGCTTTACTCTGGAACAACTTGGATTGATTTATGTCGAGAAATTATCAGTCATTTACCTGAGTATGTTCATATTAGCTTTGATATAGATGGTCTAGATCCAAAACTGTGTCCGAGTACAGGTACTCCTGTTCCAGGTGGGTTGGAATTAGAGCAAACTTTTTGTCTGTTCCGAGAATTGATCAATAGTGGGAGAAAAATTATTGGCTTTGATCTCTGCGAAGTTGGGGATGCTGAGTGGGATGGTAATGTTGGGGCGCGGGTAGTTTACAAGCTGGCAAATTTGATGGATTTATCTCAGCAGAAAATATAAGCGATAAAATTTTGGCAGAGTGGCAATGATACTGAACTCAAGGCGATGACAACAGCAACTCCTTCGTCTCTCACCCTCGAAGAATTCCTCAAACTGCCAGAAACCAAGCCTGCCAGTGAGTTTATTGACGGTCAAATTTACCAGAAACCTATGCCTCAAGGCAAACACTCTCGTCTGCAACTCAAGTTTTGTGATGCTGTAAATCAAGTTGCCGAAACGTCACAAATTGCTCTCGCCTTTCCAGAATTGCGTTGTAGCTTTGGTGGACGTTCTATTGTTCCCGATGCTGCTGTATTCATTTGGGAGCGAATCCCTTTTGAAGCTGATGGTGAAGTACCCAATGCTTTTGAAATTTATCCCGACTGGACTGTAGAAATTCTCTCACCTGAGCAGAGAGCTACTAAAGTTATCAGTAATATTTTGCACTGCCTTAAACATGGTACTCAGCTAGGATGGTTAATCGATCCAGAGGAACGACTGATTTTAGCATTTTCACCAGGACAGGAACCTATTGAGTTGATAGGTAGCGATTGTCTTCCCACACCAAAGTTTTTAACACTGGATTTGACGGTTGAGCAGGTTTTTGGGTGGCTAATACCAATTCGTAATTCGTAATGGGCTAACGCCCCGCTCCGCTAACGTAATTCGTAATTGGAACACAAATTTTCGAGTAAAAAGGTCGTAGGAGTAGCCCGTCGGAGACAACGCTTCACCTTTAAACTTCACTAATAGTCTATTTTTACTCATCTAAACGGTGTGCGATCGCATTCAACAATTCCTCAAAGTCTGATTTGCTGTGAATATCAGGGGTGAGTGTGTTCATATCTTTTAGCAGGTTAGTCAGTTCCGCGATCGTGTTGCGAATCTCGGTGTATTGGTCAATCTCTTCACGAAATCCCTGCAAATTAGCTGCGGAAACCCCTTTCATAGCTTCGTCTAATTCTTTAATTTCGTCTTCCCAATGTTTAATATATTTAAGTCTTGCAACAGGCTTATAAATTTGGGCATCCGCTAACACAATAGGGAAAATTCGATTATAAAATTCACCATTTTTAGCAATTTGCACTAGCTCAAACATGCAATTGGGAGATTTTAAATACTTGTCACTAATAACTGCGATCGCACATTTACCGCGTCCAATGCGTTCCATGAAGGATTTAATTAGTCCTTTGTAGCCCAAATCGCGTTTATCGCGGATGATTTTGATTCCTTTTGCCTGGAAAGTTTCATCCAGTTTATTGACAAATTGCTCACTTTCTCCACCCCAAGCATAAGAGATAAAAATTTCCTTCTCGAACTCTATTGCAGATTGACTATTCATGATACCTTTTTCTACTTGTTTGCTATCTCGTAACCGATGCGTCAACAATTCATTTCTCTCTTGCTCCAGTTCGCTTTGCAACGGTGTAACTTGGGGGTTGATTTCCTCATCTGCTTTAGCGGATTGGAACATTACATCATCGATTAACCTGCGGACATCTACCATTTGAAAGCTTTTCTGGCATTGGATCTCGTACTGACGAGCGTATCGAAACCTATACAGCACATCCATATAATAAACATGAGGAGTCCGGCTTCCTTCACAGTTTTTGCAATTACAAGGAACTAAAGTTTGATATTCCAAACGTTCGTAAGAGTTGTGGATTTTTTCGAGTTCATGGGTGATGACAGCCATCAATTCTTTTGTACGGTTTCCGGCTACACGGATTTTAATTTCCCGTTGATTGTAGTTTTCAATGATTTCAGCACGAGTTTGATCTTTGTTGAGAACAACACCGTTTTTCCAAACGAGTTTTTGCTGTTCAATCCAAGGGTGCGTCTCGACAATAAAGCGGGTGAGGATGCCTTTGGGCATGAATGTATAGGTGTAGCGTAGGATAAGGTTGTGGGTATCATCCCAAGTATATTTAGCTTTTTCAATGGAAAGCAATTGAGGCGCAATATAATTGTTAGGGCGATCGCGGATTTCGTAACAAAGCTTGAACTGCATCATTAATTGCAGGAGTTCATCTCGCATATCTGCATATTCGCCATCTTGCCAAATATTTTTGAGGTCGTCTTTGGTAAAACAACCTAGATTTTCCTTGACAGCTTGATTATCCAAAACTTTGTAAACGGCAGTTGTCGCCCATTCCGGTTTGAGGATGACGTAGTGTTTGAGTGTAGAATCATCTTGAAAGTGGAGGCAAACGCCGAGGTCGTGAAGATAGCTACTCAAGCGCAGCATGTCTTTACGGTCAGTTAAATTATTGACTCGGCAAAGGTTAAAGTATTCTTCAACGCTGATGTAATTTCGGGAATCGTTCTCTAAGGCGGTTCTGACTCTTACCCAGAGTTTTGGTAAAGGTGTGCCAACGTGGTCAAGATTGCTGATGTAAAGCTGAATCGCGTTTTTAATCTCGGTTAAACCGCGATTATTTTCTAAATTCAGTAAATCGCAAAGTTTTGCTAAAGAGCGATCGCTAAGTAGACACTCAGTAGAAGTTAGTTCTAAATAATACCTATTTTATAATTAAAACTTATATTCAATAAAAGAGGTTCAAAAACTGAAATTATCAAGAATGTACATCCACCCAAATAATGACCATTGACGACTTTACCAAAACAGCTTGCACTAACTGATTCAGAAACCCTTGACGAAGTTCTGGATTGTTTAAGTGAAAATATTTCTATTGAGACCCAAGGAGTTTGCGATCAGAAAACTCTATTTGAAATATTAGTGAGAGCAGCAAGTAGTGGAGATAGTATTGAGAATACAACAAAAGTTTTAAATAGTAGTCCATGTGGTAGCGATATCAGGTATCACTTAGATAAAATCAATAATTTTGAGCAGCTAGAAAATCAAATCAATTTAGCTCTCAAAAGTAGAATTCCTCATCGTATTAAAAATGCATATCATAAAATTGCCATTGATTTAAATTTAATTCCTTACTATGGGAAACCTGATAGTGATGAAGACCCTTATATTTATAGAAGTCAGGCTAAGTCAGGAACTTGTTCTTTTTATGCCTATGCAACTTTATATATATTAACCAAGGGGAAACGGATTACACTGGCGATTAGAGGAGTACGTTGGTTAGATACAAATGTTGCCATTATCACCTACTTATTAGCTGAACTTGAGACTATTAAAGTAAATGTAAAAACACTGTATTTGGATAGAGGATTTTTTAGTATCGCTGTAATCAGGTGGTTGCAAGCCTTGGATATTCCCTTTATAATGCCAGCGATTAGAAGAGGAAAAAAGGGTGGTGTAAATCAATTTCTTAAAGGCAGAAGTAGTTATAAAACTACTTACACAATGGGTGAAGAGAAAGATAATAATGTTACCTTTAGCTTATGGATTATCTGCAAATACAAAAAAGGGACAAGAAAACAACATGGTATTGAATACTTTGCTTATGTTGTTTATAAGTCGAAAATAAACCTATCTTACATTCATCAAGATTATCGAAAAAGATTTGGAATTGAAAGCAGTTATAGATTAAAAAATCTATGTCGAATCAGAACAAATAATAAGAAGCCCGTATTGAGATTATTATATGTTGGTATTTCTTTTGTGTTAGTCAATATTTGGGTTTATCTTCTTTGGTTTAAGATTAGTCGAAAACGAAAGGGTAGGCGATTAATTTATCGTAACCTTTTCTGTCTTAAACAAATGTTAGCTTTTCTACGTCAAGTTGTTGAGCGCAAATATGGAAGTGTTAAAGGTATTTATATTCCATCGGGTTAGCAATCGTTAAAAGTTGCTTAACTATAAGTAAAAGTAATTTATCCCAGCCTACGGGTTAAGATAGTTTCGCAGAAAATGTATCTCAAGTTACAAAATATTGGCGATCGCTCTCTTGGAAAAAACTTTGCGATTTACTGAAATTGGTTGCCAGTATTTTCTCCAGATTGCTAAATTCTCCTCGTAACTGGCCTTCATTGACTTCGCACTGACGGTCTTGTTTTTCGTTTTTGATGATGAGAACTGGGCTTTTGTCGCTCAAGAGTTCGACAACTTTCAGCCACCAGTAAAAATCAGTGTTTTCTTTGCGAGTGTCGGCAACTAAAGCATAGAGAGAACGCTTGCTGAGGAAAAACTGATGGGTTTGATGGTAGATTTCCTGACCGCCAAAATCCCAGATGTTGACACGAAAATCTTTGCCATTGGGCTGTGTAAAGTGCCACCGAATCACGTCAATGCCTTGGGTTGATTTCTCTTCTGCCTGGAGTTTATAGGTTTCGTTTTTGATTTTATTAGCTAAAGAGGTTTTACCGGCTCCTCCTTCGCCAACAATCAAGAATTTTGCTTCGTAGAAGGGTTCGCTTTCTGCTGGATCTTGCACCCGAAAATAGAAATCGAGAATTTCATTCACATTACCCGGATTTTGGTAGTAAACCTTCGGCCCCAAAATCTCTGGTGGAATGGGGACTGGATTTCTACGAAGATCCAGCTTTTCCAGGTTTGACAGTTGCCTGATTTCCCTTGGCAGACTGCT